>JAIESH010000109.1 GCA_019746175.1 Candidatus Altimarinota bacterium | reverse complement strand
AGTTCATATTACATTTATAACGATGCCTCAGATATCATTTCGGATGATATAAAATCATATAGCTATGATTCACTGGCTCGGCTCACTACAGCAAACTCATCACTTATTGGTCCACTATCAGAATCCTACTCTTATGACAAAACAGGCAATAGAATAAAAAACAATATTAGTACTGGTGTCATTAATTATACTACCAATAATCTCGATCAGTATACTCTACTCACTGGATCGATACTCTCATGAAGCATTACCTATGATAATAATGGTAATCTAAAAATTAATACCAATAGGACCTATATCTACGATTATAACAACAGACTCATCCAAGTAAATATCGGAACTGGTATTCTCGCAAAATATAAGTACGATATCCTCGGTCGCAGAACACAGAAGATAGATTATTCCAAATCAAGTACCAACCCAGAAAGCACTCTATACGTATATTCTCAAAATAACATCATCTCAGAATATCGTACTATAGGAGTAGCTACAGGATCTGGATGAACTGGAGTCTTAACACCTCTCACTCTCAAGAAAAATTATATCAACGGAATAGGCACTGATGCCCTTATTGCTTATGAAGTAGAAGAACAACTCACAGCAACATGACTCACCAAGACAACGAATAGATATTACTACCATCTCAATCAACTCGGATCTGTAGTTGCTATATCTACCCAAGCTGGTAATATGCCAAGAACATTCGGATATGATGCCTTCGGTAAAGCATATATCCTTGGTGAAAAAACTATCACAGAAGCTACCTATAAAGATATCTCATCTTATACTGGAACTCTCTATTGAAATACAAGACTCTACACTTGACGTGAATACGATCAAGAAACAGGTCTCTACTACAATAGAGCCAGATACTATAATCCAGATACTGGTAGATTCCTGAGTCGTGATCCAATAGGACAGAACGATCAGATTAATCTCTATACGTATGTAGCAAATAATCCGTTGAAGTATGTCGACAGGATGGGATTAGAAAAGGTGTTGATCTTGATTGGAGAAGATTTTATATGATGAGCTAACAGTATTCTTATACAAGAAACTTTAAAAATAGAAAAAAGTAGACTTTTTGTTAAATGAATTAAGGATAAAAATATTGTTATTAAAAATATAAACTCTGTTTCAGGATTCAATGATTGATTAAATCAGGCATATCTATTTAAATATAGTGGAGTTATATGATTATTTCATGGCAATAGAAATGGTATAAGTATTACTAAAAATGAAATTATTGATAATAATACTTTAAAAAATCTTTCAGTGCCATCAGATTTTGATATTCCAATACGATTAGATTCATGTGATACATGATTCTCATGACTTTTTTCAGATTGAATTGCATGAAAACTTGCAAAAACGTTATGAACGACAGTAAGTGCTCCTAATAAAACTCTAGGCGTTGATACTGCTAATAGTGATTTCATCATATGAGATGAAAAATATATATCATGAAAACGTCGCTGAGATAGTGATCTTATTTTATCAATTTCCACAAGCGGTCCATGAAAATGGAATACATTTAACTATTAATTAATATAAATTTATGACTTCTTTTTGATTATTTTCTGGTTTTTATACATACGAACTGGTTGGTTTATTTTTTGCAATTTTAGTTAATCTCTGAATTAGATTTTTCATATATAAGAAAAACAAAAAAATTTACTTAAACGTAATTGTAGATCTTTTACTATATATACTACTTGATGCCTTATTGGCAACATCAATTAGAAGTATCTGCTGGTGTTGAGATATTGGTTTTCATAGTAATTTTCTAGATACTATTTTTGCTCAACCGTATTGATATTTTATATTTACTGAAATATTAATATTTTTAAGTATTGTGTTGCGTAAAATTTTTCTTTTTAAAGAAAATAGTTGGGTTAAATTTATTTTTCTCGAAAGAATTATACTTTTAATTGGTTATTTAATATTTACTTCAGTTAATAATTTTATTTAGAAGGACTTATTTGGTCTATATATACCAAAACTAGTAATCTCTACTACCATAGAGCCAGATACTACAACCCAGATACTGGTAGATTCCTGAGTCGTGATCCTATCTGACAGAATGATCAGATTAATTTGTATACGTATGTTGCTAATTCTCCGTTGAAGTATGTAGATAGACTTGGTCTCGCAAAAGCATTAATCCTATTAGGAGAAGATATGAGGACTGAATTTCTTGGTTTTTGAATCAGTAGTACAACATTAAATACTGCAGCAGAAATTCAATATCAAAAATATATAAAACAATGATACAAGCCAAAAAATATCATTGGGAAATTTGTATCAAATATTGATGATATCAATAAATATCTGAATGAAGATAAATATAAAGATATTGCTTTAGTGGCTCATGCAAATTCAAAAGAAATTTCATTAAAGTATAGTGCCACAAACTCTTTGGAGGTTATCAATGAATATAGTGTCAAAAATCTTTCATCACTCGCCAATAGAGGAATAACTTTGACTATTGACTGATGCTTGAGTGGGCAGTGAGATAATTCTATTGCTAAGCAAATTGCAGATCAAATGTGAATCACTGTTAATGCTCCCGATTCAATACTTTCTGTTGCAAATTGAGAGGATTTTCTGAATGGATGAGATAAAAATTTATCTAAATATTCATTGGATTTTTGGCAACAAGCAGTTGAAACAAAATTAAAATCCAAACCAGCTAATTTTATTACTTTCTAATTTTTCTAAATGTATGTCCACTATGATAATTTTCTTATCAATTTTTATAGCATTTTTTATGCTAAAATATATTTCAACATTTCTTTATCAAGAGCGTTATATTAAGATAATAGCCATAGATTCTCTCCTTATATCATTATATTGAGTAGTAATTTGATTTCTTTGAACTTTTATGGACAATGAAAATGATGTCATATGAGGAGTTTTATGGGGATTATCTTTTTTTGTTATTATTCCTTATATTTATGCTTTTATTAAGCCAAAAATACTAAGAAAATATTTTAATTGGGAAGTATGAATGTATTATCCAATTACTGAATTTTTAGTTATAATTCTAGGGTATTTTATTACTTCAGTATTATCAAATTGAATTATGAAATTAATATAATTTTTATCTCAGAATACAAGACTATAGGAGTAGCTACAGGATCTGGATGAACTGGAGTCTTAACACCTCTCACTCTCAAGAAAAATTATATCAACGGAATAGGCACTGATGCCCTTATTGCTTATGAAGTAGAAGAACAACTCACAGCAACATGACTCACCAAGACAACGAATAGATATTACTACCATCTCAATCAACTCGGATCTGTAGTTGCTATATCTACCCAAGCTGGTAATATGCCAAGAACATTCGGATATGATGCCTTCGGTAAAGCATATATCCTTGGTGAAAAAACTATCACAGAAGCTACCTATAAAGATATCTCATCTTATACTGGAACTCTCTATTGAAATACAAGACTCTACACTTGACGTGAATACGATCAAGAAACAGGACTCTACTATAATAGAGCCAGATACTATAACTCAGATACTGGTAGATTCATCTCTCGTGATCCTATCTGACAGAATGATCAAGTGAATCTGTATACGTATGTAGCGAATAGTCCGTTGAAGTATGTTGATCGAAATGGTAAGGAGAAAAAATTCATTAAAAATAACGAAGGTAATGCTTGGTATTTTGAAAGAGAATTTTTAACAAACGATCCTTATGGAGCATATGCTCATGCGATGCTTTACTTTGTTTATAAATGAAAAGAATATAGTATTAGCTTTTGACC
>JAIESH010000010.1 GCA_019746175.1 Candidatus Altimarinota bacterium | reverse complement strand
ATCCTCATTATTTTGCAAAAAAAGAAAAATTATGAGAGAATAAGAATATGACGTACAAATTTAGTAATAACATACGAGTATTTTTTGAATGAAAGGAAGTAGGTTCAGCCAATGCACGTACAGCCGAAAAGCCAAAAAATACAGAACAAAATAATGAGCAAGAAAAGGCAAACACAATAGAAATTGCTGATTTTTCAAAGAAAGCAATGGGTCGAATATTATTCTCTAAAAATAGATGAGATGCATTAGAACACATAAAGGCATTAAAAAAAGAAATATCGGAATCAGGTTCAAAAGTACAAAAGAATTTATTAACTCAAGTTTCCATACTAGAAAAATGGGTGAGCTGAAATAGTCTCTTTAATTTTATTGGTAGTTCCAAAAAAATTGATGAAAGTACTAAAAAACAGCTTGCCAAAAGTCTCAATATTCCTTTTGATACAAATTTTGAATTACAAGAAAAAATCAGAGTTGCAGATCAATTCAGAAAAAATAACCCAATTGAAAAATATAAAGAAGCCATTATAACTGAGTGTATTAAACATCCAAAATGAACAGAATTTTTTAATAAATTAGGGACAGAATTAGGCAAAATAGAAACCCTAGGAAAAGATCTATTGCCAGAATATTATGCACTTATAGAAACATTAAGAAAAGTCATGTCCACAAGATTATTTGATGAAATGACTGGTTATTTTTCAAAAAAAGACAGAACAAAAGAATGAAATTGAATTTTACCTAAGCAATATGAAAATAATCTTAGGGCTTTTCTTGACGATGTTATCTCTGAAAAAAAACCACTAGATATTAATACAGTCAATGCAACTGATGAATACATATCTGTAAAAGATATGAGAGATATTACATTTAATATGGATAAGTTTAAAGCTGAAATTAGTACGATTAGTGATATCGATGCAAAAATTAAGAAACTAGATGAATTCAGAGCAAAAACAAATGAAAATCCATCAAAACTCAGTCCAAAAGTTATAAAAAAATTACTCGCTCTACTATTTTCTGAAAAAAACTATTGGCTCAATCAACAAAGAGATCTTTCTGGAATAGCTAAAAACTATATAAAGTGAGCATTTTGATACAATGATACAAGTGAAAATTTAGAAAAAGCAAACATTGAACGTCTCAAAAAAGAAAAACAAACAGGTATAGCACATTTTGCTTATTTTAATAAAAAAGAAGATAAATATATTATCATATCTGTACGTGAATTATCAGATATGATATCAAAAGATATTAGTAATATGAATGCTGGGTTATTTCAATCAATACTTGATATGGCTGATTGGCAAAGGTTTTTTAATGATAATTTTACTGGGAATGCAATGGCAGCAATATGAGTCTATATTGAAAAAAAACCTGACACTGCCTTATTTATAGATAGACCTGTTGCAAAATCTTTCTTTACTGAAAAATATAGAATCCAGCTAGAAGGACAGCAAAAAATCATAAAAAGCAAACAAATTAGTGAAAATGATCCTAGATTCGAGATCTTACTACAATGATTAGTCGCAAAATATCCGGAAATTTCAACTGAAGTGCAAAAAGAGATAAAAAAATGAAATTTAAAAAATACATATTCACTCCTTGTGACTGATTGAAATTCAAATTGAAAAATTACAAATATAATGGACTATATAGATATAGGACTTAAGGAAATGAAAGAAAAAGCCATAACTGAAGCCACAACAATAGCTAAGGAATTCAAATGAGAAATGTTAGAGAAATTCAAAGATGAATTCAATCTAGATCTACCTAAAGATGTAGAGTTTTTTAATAAAATTAAATGACGAAAAATAGAACATTGAACCCTATCTGATAGTGAGAAGGATTTTCTCTTAGCAAGGATAAAGAATCCAAACACAAATAATAAGATGTACAAATTTCTTCAATCCATGAAAGTTGCAGTACTAGCTTCGCAATATTCTGCAGAAGCTGGAGAAATGGCAAGAATAAGTAGATCAAAACCTGCTACAGAAAAAGCTAAGCCATTAAGCTGAACAGAAATTCAAAGATTTGAAAAAGCTGGAGTAGTATGAAGAAGCTTTGGAGAATCAGAATTAAATACTAGATTATCGAATAATAGCAAAATTCCTGGCATAGAACAATTCAATACTCCAGCTAAAATCAGTAAAGAACTTCTTAGATTAAATGGCATTAAAAACAAAACACCAGAGGATTTAGATAGAATAGATATTCTCAATGAGAGACTTAGAAATATTGAAGGCATAGCAACATCAACTTCAAATTATTCAAAAATCGAGTGAATTAATGCCAAAGATGAAATTGCACTTGTACGTGATATAACCTGAACCAAGTCTAGTGATAAAGAAATAGTCGAATGGATAAACACTCAAAAATTCATTAGTACCTACGTAGTTGAGAAAAATTTTGTAGACATTGTTGAAAAAAACGCAGCATATATGAACATGGGTCAAATAAAAACTATTTGAGACCTGTATAGTAACACATGAAAAATTGATGTATGAACCATGTCAGATAATGGGAGTGTAAGCTTATGAGAAACTAACATACTAGGAAATGAGTCATTTGTATGAATTAATGAACTTATGAACTGTAAGGTTGAAGTATGAGATGGTGTATTTTCTAGAACCATTCGTTCTCCTGAATGAAATATAATTGCAAAAAATGTTCCACTTAATAGTATTGAAAGTACTATTGGACAACTTGGAAGATTTTATGCTCTAGGACTATGAAATCTGGCCCCATACATGGAACAAATCAATGCCTCAATATGAAAAAGTCGCACTGATAAAGTCACTGGACTTGATGGTAATTTTGATATATCAGAAGATAAGAAATTTCTGAAAATACTTGCTACTATGATTTACGGTGAGAGTGCAATTCCTGAAGATGCAAACATTCCGAATCTAATATGACTATTTAATAGAATATGAAAAGAAAATAATCCGAAATTATTATTAAAACAAAAATGAATTATAGATGATAATGGAATAGTAAACATCATGAGACTTGATACAGATCTACAAGATGCTTCAAGAAAAATAGTATAAATCCCACTACCTAAGTGGGATTTTCTTTTTTGCAAAAAACTGAAAATTTCATAATCTAGTTTGAAATACTTTTTCATTATATATACCATGAATCCAGCTCTCACACATATTCATGAGACTCTCAATGCCATACGAAATCAGATTAACAAAGATATTATTGGACAAAATGAACTTATAGAAAAACTCATTATTACGTTTTTTGCTGGTGGACATGCTCTGCTCGAGTGAGTTCCTGGACTTGGAAAAACCAAAACTATTCGTACTTTTGCCAAAGTACTAGGACTCGACACAGGACGTATATCATTTACTCCTGATCTACTCCCTTCCGATCTTACGGGAAGTGAGATTTATAAATCTGCAAAATCGACATTCGAAATCCGCAAAGGACCAATTTTTACCAATATTCTCCTTGCGGATGAGATCAATCGTACTCCACCAAAGGTGCAATCAGCACTTCTTGAAGCTATGGAGGAAAAAAAGGTAACCATAGGAGATAAAACCCTCGAACTTCCCTCTCCTTTTGTGGTTTTTGCAACTCAGAATCCACTAGAACATGAGTGAACTTATCCTCTTCCAGAGGCTCAACTCGATCGCTTTCTCATGAAGATCAATCTCGATTATCCACATTCGGAAGATGAGAAAAAAATCTTCAAACAAGAATGTGAAGGAATCAAAAATAATATTAAAAATGATACTGATTTTAATATCACTGAAAAAGATATCGGTGA
>JAIESH010000007.1 GCA_019746175.1 Candidatus Altimarinota bacterium | reverse complement strand
AAGAGTTGGCTTATGTTTGAGTAATATGGTTGGTTTTTCTGTGTCAAAATCGAGTAAATCAAGTTGTTTCGTGAGTCCTTCGATGGTTTCTGTTTCATGATATGTTACTCCTGCAAAGACAATCCCTTCAATCTCAATTTTTTCATTGTTGATTACAGTGATTTCTTGATGACAACTTGCCAATGTATTGGTTAGCGCTTCTGTAGAATTTGCTTTTCTTTTTCCAAAAACTGGATTTTTTATTGTTTTAAGTATTTCTTTGGTATGTGTATATTCTTCATGATTGCCATTTGCAAATAATACTCCGTGTGGTGTATTGATATAGCCAAATTCCTTCACAATGCTATTGTAATCAATTAGTGGTCCATCAAAAAAATCCCCAGGAATAAGTACTACTTCTGGCGCGAGTGCATTAATTTTCTTAACAAGACGTCGAGCAGTTTTTACTCCGTAGATATTTCCATAGTGAGTATCCCCTATCATAACAATTTTTTTTCCATGCCATTTGTGATCCTTATTGAGCTTGACTTGATATTTTGTAATCTTAGGTACCCAACTTGCATAGATTCACCAGATATTGAACGCTATAGTTAATCCTATAAAAATAATGAGTGGAATATTTCCAGTGTATGATATATCTCAAGCGATGCTGATAATAAGAAAAAATATAGCGATAAATCCTGGTATAGTAAAACCAGAAACACAGAGTGCTCAGAAAAAATATATTCGAGAAAAAAGAGGTCTTGGCCATACATTGGCTCATACGATTCCTACAAGAAAAGAAAAAGTTCCAATGAGTGCAATAATATGAATATATGGGGAAAATATCGGAAAAAGAGCCTCTACAAGACTACTCATCATATAAGTCCATGATAGCAGTACAGTGGAGAGAAGAATTATAGGAAAAAGAAAAAACATGGGGGCGGGTAGAAAAATTACAATTTTAGGCTATATGTCTGTTTCGTATATATAAAAATAGTGGAGCTGAATATGCTCCACTATATAGGAAAAATATATCTGTCAATATTATCTTACTATCTTTATAATAACAGAGATATTTTCATCTAGACTCTCCGTTTTTGATAGGTCTGCTTCATCAATTTCAGTGAAGGTAGAAAGAGTTTCGCTTGAGATCATTTCTCAAAAAGTATCTACTATAGTCCCATTTCATTCACTTGTGATAGATAGCTTGATTCTATCTGTAACATTGTAGTCTGCTTCCTTTCTCATATCTTGAATAATTCTGATAAGATCTCGGGCATATCACTCTGTTTTTAGAATTTCTGTGATATTTGTATCGAGTCCAACAACCATACCATATCCACCTTCTACATCAAGAGTTCATTCGAGTGGAAGGTATTCCATTGTGTATTCCCCTGCTTCAAGTATAAATCCGCCTACATCGATAATTCCATTTTCTTTTTCAACGAAATTTCCATTTTTAGCTTCGGTGATAACTTTTTGAACATCTTTACCGTATTTTGGGCCGATTTTTCGCGCATCTGGTTTACAGATTTTCTTCGCAAGCTTTTCAGGATTTTCAAATCTAATTTCTTTGACATTGAGTTCATCGCGGATAATAGTCTGATAATATTCGTCGAGCTCTTGAGTTATCGTGATAGTTGATAGTGGCTGACGAACACGGATATTTTTGCGACTACGGAGTGCAAGTCCAAGTGAAACGATATGTTCACAGATCTCCATATCTCTATTAAGATTATTTGCAATAAGGTGTTTATTTACACTGGTTACATATTCTAGGTGTACAGATTCACAACCCGTGAGTCCTTGGTAAATATTTTCTGATATGAATGGCATAAATGGCGCCAAGAGTTTCGATACTTCCACGAGAACCGTATGAAGTGTCTCATAGGCAGATGCCTTATCTGCCGTCATTCCAGATTCCCAGAAACGTCTGCGAGAAAGTCTGACATACCAATTCGTGAGTTCATCCATATACTCAACGATAGCACGACACCCACGAGATACATCATATCCATCCATGGCATTATGCACTTGTCCTATGAGTACTTGAAGTTTTGAGAGTATCCAGCTATCAAGTGGATTAATAATTGGAGTTGTCATGAGTCTGAATGGATCAGCATTCATAATTCTGATATTATATTCAGCATCATCTCGTGATCGTCCACAGTAGTGTTCGAGTACTGGACGAGAAGTTCCAGAATGTCATATTATGAGTATTTTTTTGTTTTTATATGTTTCGAGGATTTCTTTATACGAGTTAAGGATCCTTTCTTCAAATTGTTTAATATTTTCAGTGGTATTATTTTTGTAGTATTTTCTGAGTGTAGCATGATCTGTACGATCAATGTCATGCATAGTAGCAATTTCTTCTAGTGTTTTATCAGCATATTCTCAAGCAGCTTGTTCTATGAATCATAGATGACTTATATATTCTCCAGTGAAATTAGTTTCACTTCATATAATTTGAGCAGTTTCAATGGTGCGAACCAGTCCAGTATGGATTATAATATCAAAATTCTTTCCTTGTTCGCGGAGTGATTTTCCTGCATTTTTCGCTTGTTCGCGACCCTTGTCTGTGAGTTCCGGGTTATCAGTTCCATCACTCATCTTTCCTGCAAGATTCGAGGTACTCTCTGCATGACGAGAGAACCATACTTCAGTAGAATCCTTTTCCCACTTATCGATATTGGCATACGTTGTGAAGAATGAATATGTATTCCATATTGGAAGCATAACCCCCTTGATGGTTTCCATGATTCCCTCTTCCTTGAAATCCATATCACCACCCGATAGAAGTGGAGAATTGAGCATATAGAAGCGGATTGGATCAGCACCATATTTTTCGATTGCCATGCGAGGATCTGGATAATTTCCGAATGATTTACTCATCTTTCGTCCATCATTTCCATTTACGACTCCTGTAGTTATTACATTAGTAAAGCTTGGTGTAGGTTTTGCTTGTCCAGTTGGATTAAGTAATACTCCGAGTACATGCATCACATAGAACCAGGCACGAATCTGTCATACATATTCTGCGATAAAATCAGCAGGAAAACTTGATAGCATTGCCTCCTTATTCTCAAATGGATAATGCATCTGTGCATATGGCATAGAACCTGAATCCATCCATACATCAAGTACCTCAGGAATACGGGTAAGGGTATTTCCCGTTTTTGGAGACTTGAGTTTGATGGCGTCAATATATGGCTTATGGAGATTGAATTCTGTTCCATTGTATTCTCCTCATTTGAAGAAATAAACAGTTTTTCATTCTACTTCTCGTTTTTCGAGTTGATCGAATGCTTGATTATATTCAAAAATTTCTGCACGTGAAGCTACCACGAGCTGTTCGCCATCTTCTCCTATCCATACTGGCATCGGAGCTCCCCAATACCTAGTACGAGAGATACACCAATCTGGAGCCGTTTCAATTCCCTTCTTGAATATTCATTCTTTGAGATATTCTGGAAACCAGTTGATTTGCTCGTTCGCTTCGATGAGTTTATCTTTTTGACTCTGGATATCGATAAACCAAGAATCTTGAGCCTTCTGCATGAGCGGTGTTCCTGACCTCGGACAAAATGGCACACGGTGAGTGATTCCTTCAAGCTTGAAGAGTGTATTGTTTGCCTTCATTCTCTCAATATTGATCTTGTTGGCTCCATTCTCAGGATTCTCGAGATCAAGATAATGAGTACCTACATAATCAAAAATCTGAGCTGTATATCGCCCTGCTTCATCCATAGCCTCAGAGATACATAGTCCTACTTTTTTCGCAAGTTGGAAATCCAC
>JAIESH010000102.1 GCA_019746175.1 Candidatus Altimarinota bacterium | reverse complement strand
TCTGCAAAGTCCTCATATTGGTTGGTTGCAGCATATCCAGAAACAAAATCTATGGTTCATTGATTATACCTTTTAGTAGTCGGTGCTTGCCAACTAATACTATAAAAATCACTCGAAATATCTCTATTGGTGTCTGACCCAATCATACTATAGATATCAATATAATGAGCGAGTTCATGGACAAATAACTTCGTGAACTCAGTATCTCGGGTGATATATGGTGAGAGAAATATTTTAGCATCCTTCATTCGTCCACGAGGCTCACGTTGAAGTCCATCAATCACAACAATTAATTTTGCATAATCAAATACCATTGTAGAAGAGTAAAGAATTTGCTTTAAACTTGTCATTTTTAATCTTGCATCTAATAGCGTGGTATTATTTTTAATATTAATAGTTTGAGTCGTAACTGCAAAGGTACTATTAAAAAATCACAAAAATATTATGAAACTTAGGAATGTATAAAAAATTCATGATTTCATAAAAAATATCTTATTTCACTCCACTCGTGGCCAATCCGTATACGAATTCAACAACTATATTCACCATAGGGAAAGCAATAAGTAGAATAAATAAACCTATCAATGAATATATTCAAGTTGTTTTTGCTTTTTTAATCTTCTCATCTTCTCCGTAAGAAATATTATACTGTATACCAGACCAAACAATAGCACCAATAGCAAAAAGTGCGCCGAATGTAATAACTCTATTAGCCACTTTGATAATCAAAGTTTTTATAGAATCAGTTGCACTTCAAATAGCTGGATCAACAGCACCTTGACTTGCTTTTCAAATCTCAGAACAATCTTTTAAAAACTGAGTTGCATTCCCACCCGCAGTAGCCGAACAAGCAGCATAGCTCACTTGATAAAAAGAATATGTAAATAATACGGATCCGATAGATAACGCCATGATAATCAAATATTTTAGTATTCGCATAGTAATCAAAATTAAAAACTGAGTCGTGAAATAATATTTACTATAGCATAAGAGAGTGCTATAGCGATAAGCCCAATGGCACTATAGGCAATAGACTTCCAAGCGCGCTTCATCTTTGATTCGTCACCTTCAGCTGTAAAGAGCTCATAAGCAATATATAAAGATGCACCTATGACTACGACGGGAAGTAAAACTTTCAGTAAAAATGATTGAATAAGTGTCAATATGGCAATTGGAGTCATGCCATTTGATGAAATAACAAATAATGTGCCAGACTTAGTATCTTGCTCTTTTAGCAATAATTGATTTAGTCCATCTCATTGAGCAGCAAATATAGTATTGTAACCTGCAAGATAGAAAGCGAATATGAATCAAAAAAAACGTTTCATAATTTTTAAAGGAAAGTATTAAGCTGTAACTTTGTAACAAACGTTACTGCACCATAAGCAAGTCATGAGATAATCAATCCAACAAAAGCATATATCATAGTTTGTCGGGCTTTTTTCATCTTTTCTTCTTCACCAACTGCAAGTACCATCTTGATTCCAGCCCAAGTAACTGCCATAATAGTAAGGACAGCACTGAGTCCAATCATCCAAGCAATCATCGATCCAATACCATCTCAAATATCATTAGCAGGTGAAGCTGGTAAAATATCTCATGGAGATCTAATTCTAGATGGATCGACAGCAGCAAATGTAAGGCAGATATTGCTAATTGTCAAAAATACTAAGTAGAAAAGGGATTTAAATATTTTCATATTGTTTAAGAAAAGAAAGATGCAACGGTTTTGATAATTGCATAAGATAAAAGTGAAACAAATATTGCAACTATATTCCATTTAATAATAGTTTTAGCACGCAACGCTTTCTCTGAATCTCACGCAGAAAATATATAAATATAGCCAGCAATTAGGAGTGATATTCAGGCAAGTATTGGTATCAATACTAGGAGTATATTTGTTACTCATCCTATAAAAGAAAAAAAGGCTTCAGGTCAACTTGCTCATGGAGAAGATTCATGATTTCATCAGAGTGGATCCAAGGCTCCAATATTTACCATAAAATTCTGACTATTGAGATTATCCTGACTTGTAGCCGCAAAGAGATATTGCCCAGTGAAAGCCAGAATACACAGAAATGCGAAAAGAAATATTTTTTTCATGGTTCAGTTTTATTTAGATCATCCTACACGAAAACGCGAAAAAAAGCAAAAAAAATGAGAATTTGCAAAAAAAACAATCTTTTATATAATAACTCCCGATTTTACCCTTATTATATGTCTATAATCTCTATTTTTCTCCTAATTCTCTCCATCATAATTATTCTTGCAGTAATGCTTCAGGCAAAATGAACTGGATTATCTATAGTTCCCGGATCAAATGATTTCGGAAAATTCGAACGTCGTGGTAGTGAACTCGTACTCCATCGAATAACTATATGACTTATTTCAGTTTTTGTACTAACTTCGGTTATTGCGTATTTTATCGCATAAATTGTTGTTAACTACTTAATTTTTGCCTCATGCCTGGATTCAGGAAAAAAACCATCACGATTGGCTCAAGCATACTTTTTATTCTTATATCACTTCATTTAATTGGAGTGTATATATTTTCATGAGGGCATTATGAATGAGTTCGATGAGGAAGTATTAGTATTGGTATAGTTGATACAGTGCCAAATGCCATGAATCCATTTCAGTATGGAACGAATCATAATAGCGATTTACTCTATCGTTTCTTATTTCGTGGGCTCATCAAATACAATATTTCGACTGGAATATATCAAGGTGATCTCACTAGTTGTGATATATCAAATATCAGCAAAGTAATATGTACGATGCGTGATGATGCCGTATGGTCAGATGGTACTCGTGTAAAAACTGAAGATATTATTGCTTCGATAGAAGCATTTAAACAAAATACTTCTCAAGAAGAAATGAGAAGCTTTCTAGAGACAGTTAAGGTAGTAAAAAATGGTGACAACATTGAGATACAATCAACTCAAAAAAGTCCACATATGGTGGAAATATTAACTTATCCTATAGTTAAGACTGAAGTAATTAATTTGATTAAAAGTGGTGCAATTAACGAAAAAAATTATATCACTTCAGGTCCATATATTCTTGGGGAATCTATTTTAGATAAAGAATATGGATTTAATAGAATCACACTCCTTCGAAATGAAAAATATTCGCAATCAACATGGCTTGATAAGATTCATTTCAAGTTTTTTCGTGATCTTTCAAGTCTTGAGCGAAGTGCAGAAACTCTCACCATGGTGATACCTCCAGCGAAGAACGAAAAGATAGATATTGGACCAAGATTCCGTGAATATATCTATACAAACTATGAATATTTCAGTGTTTTTTTCAACACAAAAACGCTCGGAAGAATACTCAGAAATAGTATTCATTGGCAAATTGGTACTTCTTTTTCTGGAAATATTGCTGAAGATCATAAACGCATAGATACATTGTTTCCAACTGGATGACCACTACTTCCAACTGGAAATATGAAGGCATTTCCTGATATCTTACGAGATCTCTGATATACTAAAAAATCAGAAATACTCACGAAAATGGAACAAACGAGCACACTTGTAAGCTGAGAACTTGTGCTCCCTACAACAAAATACTGGACTAATAAATCCAATGTATCTACACTATTTATCGATGAGATTCCTGAGGAAATCATTTTTACAGGAAAAGTTCCACCAAATACAGAATCAGTTACTATCAATTGAT
>JAIESH010000064.1 GCA_019746175.1 Candidatus Altimarinota bacterium | reverse complement strand
GTTACTGGAACTAAGTTAAATATATCTCCATTATTAAAGGTACTACTATTGATTGCTTGTCCACTTGATCCAACTATTCATATTTGAGCAGCAATAAATCAGTTATTAGATGAATTGTTTGGATTACCTGGATTTGTATTATTTCAGTTGTTACCTGGATTATATGTGTTTACAATTGGACAACCAGTAATAGTTTTCGCATAAATGTAAGGACAAGCATCATCGTTATCAAAAATACCATCTCAATCAGTATCAGTATTTCCAGTGACTCTTATTATTACCGTTGATTGTGCTGTATTTCCTGTTTTTGGATCTATTACAGTTACTGTTACTGGATATATTCCAGGTGTTGAGTAATTATGATCATTGGTTCCTCATGAAGATGTATTTGTATTACCGTCACCAAAATTCCATTTATATATTAATCCTCAAGTACTATTGGTGCTTGTATTGAATTTGACGATGTCTCCTAGATTTACAACTATAGGGCTCGCACTGAGATGTACCGATAAATTATTGTTTGTATTTGCTATTGGTAAAGGGGAGTCTGTTATCCTAATTTGTCTCTTATCAGTATCAACGATATCACCAGTTTTTGGATCTTTGGTGATGAGCTTTATAGACCAATTTCATTCTCAGAGTTTTGATCCAGGAAGATCTTTTCATTGTCAAGTTACTATTTTTCCAGTTTTTTCATCTATAGCTTCCCAACTTTGATCCCATGGTCAGCCATCATGTGTTGAGATGAGTGTAATAGTTTCTTTGGTACCAAAAGTATTTTTATCAGATAGTTTGCCATCCCCATCTTTTATTCAAATATCACCGGTGTAATTGTTTTTATTGCCAACAGTGATAGTAGTGCGAGATTCACTGACTATTTTATTTGAATTTGGATCAATGACCTGAAGTGTAGTAATCCATGTTCATTCTGGAATTTTTGATCATGGAATGAGATTTCCACTCATTGTGATAATTTCTCATGTAATTGGATTTTTGAGTATCCAATTATAGTTCCAGTTTCCTGTACTCGTAAGTGGTACGAGTGAAAAGTCTTCTCAGAGAGAAAATGTTGATTTATTCGTATTCTTTTTTGTAGAATCAAGCATCTGAATGCTTGATTCTACGGAGTTCGTATCAGAAGGATTGCTACATTGCGTGTATTGTAACATTTTTGCTGCCATAATAGCAAATTCTCCACGAGTAATCTTCTCATCTTGTCCTATGGCTCAATTTGTTTTTGGCATCAGTATTCATACATCAACTCCTTTTTTTGCATACCCGTACCAGTATACTGTAGTATCAGGTATAGATAATGATCTATCTAGGGTTCATTGGTTCATAGTATCATCCCAAAGCTTAGCCCTACGCAGTAGTATTGCTGTGGCTTCTATGCGAGAAATAGTATTTTCAGCACAGAATGGTGAACTCGCATACTCTTGCTTATTTTCACAGTAGGCCTTATTTTGTTCATTTGGAGTGTATCATTGAGTTATTTTATTATCTGCCGCATAGGCAATACAATAATAATAATTATTACTTTTTGTGAGATCAATAAAAGGGGATATGTGGTATTTGATAATATCATCAATATTTGGTGTTTCACATTCATGACAGCCGATCTCTACAGCCAATGACACAAAAAAATCACGACTCATGAGGTCGTTTGGCCTGAATAGGTGATCACCATTATCAGTAATAATACCTCATTCAAAGAGGTCTCTTAGAGGATAATAATATGGATCAGAAGTTTTGATATCAGTAAACGGTATATCTCAGGCAAAAGTAGTCTGAAAAAATCCACAGAATGCTATCAGGATGCCAATAAATCAAGAAATATTTTTCATATTCTTAATTGTAGTGAGAAAGTATATAAAATCAAAGAAAAAATTATTCACTTCTTAGTGCATCAATTGGACGCATTTTTGCTGCTTTGTATGCTGGATAAATACCAAAAAATAATCAAATTCCAACAGAAAATGAGAGCGCTAAAATAATATGGAAAGATGTAATAGTCGCGGATATGCTCGTTATGAGAACATTTACCAGACTTACTATGGCATACGATAGAAGTATTCAGATTATACCACCTGATACTGTGAGAATAACGGATTCCACTAGAAATTGCTCTACAATATCTCTATTTCTTGCTCCAATAGCTTTTCTTATTCAGATTTCCTTCGTTCTTTCAGATACCGTTACGAGAAGAATATTCATTACTCCAATTCATCCGACAATTAGTGATATAGCAGCAACTCATCCGAGAAATGCTTTTAACATTGTAGTAATACTACTAGCAGTATCTAACATTTCTCATTGGTTTTGAATTTGGAAATTCATAGTATCAACAGTTTTCCCAAGTGATTTCAGAAGATTTTCTTGTACCTCTGCTTGAACAATCGTCATATTATCAGCATTGGCAACACTTACAAAAATATTTGAAAGATATGGTGTTCCACTGATAGTTATCTGTGCTGTAGAAAGTGGAATATAGATAATATTGTCACTCATCCCATTACTTTTTGTGATTCATACAACAGTAAAAAGTGTTGTACCGATTCGTATAGTTTTCCCGAGTGGATCACTATCAGGAAAGAGATTAGAAACTATGGTAGGTCATATTATTGCGATTTTATCTCTTGATGTATAGTTTTTTTCCGTAACAAATGATCATTGTTCTATGGTTACATTTTTTACAGTTTCATATGATGGTGTAACTCCATAAATACTTGCATTTGTATTGAGATTACCAAAGACGATCTGCTTTGATCAAGAGATAAGCGGAGCAACGCTTGATACACCTGTCATAGATGAGATAAGATCCGAATGTTCCATTAAGAGCACATTTCTATTTCATCCACCGATTGCTCTCACATTTCCAGAATTTCTCGCCCCAGGTGATATTGTTAGTAAATTTGTTCCAAGAGAATTAATTTTACCAAGAATGCTATCAGTAGCTCATTGTCCGATTGCGAGAAGTACTACCACTGAGAAAACACCAATAATAATTCCAAGTGATGAGAGTCATGCTCTCATCTTACTTGCGAACATATTTTTTATAGCAGTTTTTGTGGTTCGAATAAGATTCATGAATATAAAAAGTTAATCAACCAGATTACCATCTAAAATTTTTATAATTCTTTTTGCTTTTGCTCCAACACTAGGGTCATGAGTAATAAGAATAATAGTTCGCCCTTCATCGTTGAGTGACTTAAAAATATCAAGCACCTCAGATCCTGTTTTTGAATCAAGAGCACCAGTAGGTTCATCGGCGAGGAGCACAGAAGGAGAGGCTGCAATAGCTCTAGCAATAGCGACACGTTGTTGTTGTCATCCTGAGAGTTCACTCGGTTTACTTCATAATTTATGTCCAAGTCATACTCTTTCGAGTGCTTTTTTGGCTTCTTTTTCGCATATAGATTGACTGAGTCATTGATATTCTAGAGGAAGCATAACTTGTTCAAGAACGGAGAGTCGTGGAATGAGATTATATCATTGAAATATAAATCCAATTTTTCGACCACGAAATTCAGCCTCATCATCATCAGTGAGTTTACTTGTATCAAAACCATCAAGAATGTAGCTTCCACTACTTGGTCGATCCAATAATCCTATAGTATTCATAAGTGTCGACTTTCCACTTCCTGACGGTCACATAATGGCTACAAATTCACCATC
>JAIESH010000104.1 GCA_019746175.1 Candidatus Altimarinota bacterium | reverse complement strand
TGGTGGCGAGACCCGGACTTGAACCGGGGACACATAGATTTTCAGTCTATTGCTCTACCAACTGAGCTATCCCGCCTTGTGGAGTGCTCGCATTATAGAGAAAATAGATAAAAAGCAAATTTATTCAGGACTTTTTTCTATTTTTTTCAATTGTATACGAATTGTTCTATTTGGCGTAGGTATTCTATTTTGCAAATTTGAGGTTATTCCTGGTAATAATTTATTCATCAATCGAGATGATGCTGTACTCGTATTTTCTTTCACTTCTGGAACACTCTTTACACCAGTATCCAGAACTACTGGCTTATTATCTATGATAATATCAAAGGCCTTGAGCCAGTCAATTTGTTTAAGTTTATCAATTTTATAAGGAAACTCGATGAGTAATTTTCCATATTGAACACGAGTATATTCACCATCAAATCCTCCACTAAAAGATAATCATTGATCCTTATCTTCAAGTATTTTAAACCTTTTGAGATGCTGAATATGAGAATTGATAAGAGATCAAAAATTCTCCCTACACCATTCCCCTTTTTCCTTGGGACCCGTGGGCATTCCTGAAAAGATATCTCTTTCAGTATTCATCTGTGATGAAGTGTTATTCATAGAAAAATAGTTATTCAACTATAACTTGAGCCCGAAATAATCTCGTATTGGTCGTTCTATTTTCCACATCTCCTCATAGTCTTCTTCATCCTCATGATCATATCCGAGTATATGAAGGATACCATGAATTGCAAGTATCTCAAACTCAGAGAGGAGAGAATGCGCATGTTCAACGGATTGCTCCTGTATACGTGATTCGCTCATGATAATTTCCCCAGCAACTTCATCCTTCGATATACTCGAAAAATCCTCAAAATAATGAAACGACAGTACATCAGTCGTTTTATCTATTCCTCTATATGCTTTATTGAAGGATTGGATCTCTACATCAGAAAGAAATGCAATATTAAGAACTCATTTTTGAGGAACTGAAACAACTTTTGCAATGTATTCAAAAATTGATGCAATACGTGCTTCATCGATCACGAAAGATGTGGGTTGACTAAGAATCTGGTATGAAAACATATAATTTTATATTATTCGGACTTCGTTGATAAGATCAAATCATTTCTCTTTTTTCACTTTTTCTTGAGTGAGTCTAACAAGTTCAATCAGATCGGATGGGAGACATGATGCTCCATCACTCATGAGGAAATTGGCATGAAGCGATGACCATCTGGCTCATCCATGTTGATGTCATTTGAGTCATACGGATTCAATCAGAGCTCAGGCTGAAATTTCTCGAGATGGATTCTTAAAAAAAGAACCACACGAATTTCATTTCGGTTGTTGATGCTCCCTAAAGTAGAGATTATCTACATCGGATGAGTATTTTTCTATTTTTACAGAGAGATCAAAACATGCTCAGATAATAAATAAATTTGGATTTTCCTTAAGAAAAGAGTGTCGATAGGAGAATCACATATCTTCTTTGGAGATATTTTTACGAACTCAAGTATTCATATCATACACCGTTGCACGAACAAAATTGGATTCTGTCTCAAGTCCAAAACAACCAGCATTACCAAATATTGCACCACCAACCGAACCAGGAAGTCCTATGAATCGATGCCAAATTGGCTGATTATAATCAACTTCTAATGAATCTGCAATATCCCATATTGACTCATTCGAATACGCATGAAGCATCTGTTTTTCAGAGTTATATTCCCAACAATTCATTGAATTCTTGATGACTACACCGGCGAATACAGAAGATGAAAAAAGCAAATTCGTTCCTCCTCCAATAATCAAAAATGGTACATTATTCTTAGTCGCGAATAGATATGCTTCATGCAGTTTATCGAGATCTTCTTCGGTTTTGAGTTCAAAAAAATAATCAGCTACAACATTGGTTTTGTATCATGAATATTGTCCGATCGGTTGATGTTCTAATAAAAAAGAAGGCATAAAAAGAGAATCTAGTATAGAGAAAAAACCCGATAAATCAAACTACTTAGGATCAACAGGATCATATCATCACGTGCTCCAAGGATTACATCTCAGTATTCGTCCTGTTCACTTATAGAGTCCTACTATGGCTCATTTTTTTTCTATTGCCTCTATCATATATTCACTACAACTCGGGATATGCTTACAATATGGAACATGATTCAATCCTCTCGCCCAAAATGAATGATCTGGAGAGAGTATTTTTTGGTAAGCACGAACCGTTGAGATGAGAGTGATTTGGATGATATTCATATTACCAATCTTGGGTATTCTGAGTGGTACCTGACTGTGCGAATTCTATGAGTTTCTGGAGCTCACTTCGTATCTCGGCTTGTGATGAATTACTATTAGACAAAAAATCAGACCTTTGTTTTGATATTTTTTCAAGTTCATCTTTTTTATTTTTTATTTCATCTGATCCACTGGAAGTTGGAGTTTTTTCAGGATTGGAATCTGGTGTAGGAATAGGTTCTGATTTTTTTTGTAATTGCTTGATGTATTCAATTTTTCGAGTAATTCGCTCATTTTGCTCAAATCAGAGAGAACGTTCATACATTGTGATTGTATCAGCGAGACTCCCGCTCGTACTATAGATAAGGTCACCATAGAGTTCTGCTACTTCTGCTTTTTTTGGTATTGTAGTATCATTGAGTAATGGAGAAAGTAGAGTTTTAGCTTCTACAAATTGTCATTTTTTGCTCATTTGAACCGCCTGATTAAACCTGGTTACCCACTTTTCATCTCATTGAAAATATGATGAGTCACCCGTATAATTCGCTAATATAAGAGACCCGTTGATAAATAATGCCTTTCACTGAAAAATCATGAAAATCACAAGAGTCAAAACAGAGATGAAAAATACATTTTTGAGTTTCAAAATATTTATTTGAAAAAATAATTATATCGCGGAATCATGAGTCATATAACAACTAAGAATCAGCCGATTATCATATATAATGAAAGTGATTTTTTAGTGGAAATAGTATTTTTGGTTATGAAATCCAGATTCAAATCTTTGTTTGAGTCAAAAAATATCACATTCGCACCAAGTGTTTTTGTAACTCTAAGAAGAGACTCATCATCTCGAATGGAGATAATTCTACGACTATCTACTTCTTTGTATCTCGGTTTTCCTTGTGCATCATATCCGAGTGGAATCGGTCACCCTGCCTTCGCACCAAGGCCTACAAATGTAATGCGAGAAGTATCGAGTTTTCATGAGTATGTAGATCCAGAATCAGAGAATTCACCATCAGTTAACCAAAAAATTTGTAAATTTGGCAGATCTCAGTAGATAATTCGTATCATCTCCAGTGGAGTAGAGATAGTACTTCCACCTCATCTTATTATCGGATTGATTCCATTCACTACATCAGATACAATTCCTAGATTGTCCGTCATAGGTACCTCAAGTTTTGCTCCATAGGCCACACTCATGATAGCTTGCTTTCCTGGAGTCAGATTAGAACCCTTTTCGATAATTTTCTTTGCAAAACTCAATCTAGAATCAATTACTCCACTTTCAGTTGCTATATCTTCTACCATCATGGAAAGTGAATTATCTATAATCCATAATGTTTGATCTTGTGAGGAATTGGAATTAATCAGAGAAAATCCCATCAATCCCATTCCCAGGATCAGAGTACATCCACGAATAAATCTT
>JAIESH010000150.1 GCA_019746175.1 Candidatus Altimarinota bacterium | reverse complement strand
TATTACCAATTTGCCAGATATTTGGATCACTGTAATTGAGTAATTGAGAGTAGAGTTGTACGATATTTTCCATGCTTGTTTCCACAGTTCCGAGAGATATGCCATAGCCATAGTATCCAACATCATGGTCGAGTTTGAGTCAGATGCCGCGTAATTTGTTATAAATTTTCGTGATTCCAATGTATTCTGTGAGCCTTACTGTTGCTGCATTGAGTGAATTTCCGAGAGCCTCTCTGAGTCTGATGGGTCCGTATGATTTTGGATTATAGTTTTCAGGGATAAAATATTTTCCTTCTACCTCTGTTTCATAAGCTGTTTTATCATCGAGTAAATAATCTTCGCTATCAGCTCATTCTTGAAGCGCAAATAGATAGATGAATGGCTTGAGAATAGAACCAACCGATCGAGATTTGGTTATCATATCAATCTCTTCATTAGAATTAACACTTCCAATATATGTCAGGATTTTACGAGTTGTAGGATTCAATATATAAACACTACCATTGGTTACATTTTTTTGAACCAATGTATCAAGAATACCCTTTGCTATATTCTGAGTGGCTTGCATAAGATTGGAATCTATTGTGAGTGTGAGTTTTTTTTCAGATGTTTCACAGAGATTTTTCGGGATTTCCATTGTCCATTGTTCTAGTGTATTTTCTTTTCATGTACAATAGCGAAAAACTTCAGTATCTACTCGTTTGGTAATACTTGGGAATATATTGATAGTTTTTTTTGACGATGGTTCTTTGATTTCTATTCTGGTCGGTTTTTTTGATAATTTTTCTGATAGACGAGTTCGATAGTCTTGAATGGTGACCTTATTTGAGATTGTGATATTTGGATAACGAAGCTTCGTAATAATATCTAAAATATTGTCATCATTTGGATTTTCTTCTAATACATTCTCTATACCATAGAGATTGTTTCCCATGTATACTGTTGAGAGATATTTTCTCAATATTTCATCTTTGCTATATTTGGACTCTATAATTATGGCTCATACCATTTCTGTTACTTTTTGCAAAATAGTTCTCGGTTTTCCAGAAAAATAAGCATTTTTTACATATTGTTCTGTTATTGTAGATCCGCCACGTACAACTTCGCCAGCTTGAATATTTTGATAAAAACTGGCAATTTTTGCTTGTATATTAACACCATTATGGCCATAGAATCTCACATCCTCAATTTCTAGGATATTTTTTACCAGTTCTGTATCAAGACTTTGATTATAGGGAAGTGCATATCATCCAGATCTTCACTTGTCTGCTATTACTCGATTTTTATTGTCAGTGAGAAGTAAATGTCCGTAGCTCGTATTTGGTCACTTGTTGATTTTTATCCAAATATTTCATACAAAAAAAAGCAATCCCACAAAGGAAAAACAAAGAATAGTGATGATAATTTTTTTCATAACAATAGTGTACCCTAATGAGATAGAATGCAAAAAGTTTTTACTTTTTTATGATTCAGGAGTTTACTTTTTATATAAGAAATTACAAAATTTTTTTTCTTCTTGATTCATTTTGGAATCTGTATTCTGTTTGTTTTGGAAATTTTATCAAAAACTATAGAGACAGACTCGAAAATTCATTAAAATGAAGTAATGTCGAGTAATAAATCATAAAGTATATTATTTCTATTTCATATTCTGATATTTGACATATCATTAATATAATGATATATTAATTTTTAATTAAATTAAATAAATATATGTTGCGTTTTATTATTCTGATTCTTTCTATCTTTTTTTGCATGAACCAACTTGGTGCTTATGAAAAAACATGAATAATTGAAATTCAATCATATGGAAAAATAGATACATGTTTCATTTCGGATATTGATGATGGCGATACTTTTGATCTTGATTGTTGAGGTTGATATTATCCTGATGTTCGTTTGCTCTGAGTCAATACACCCGATTTTAATCATGTTACAGAATGATGAAATTGCTATTATAATGAAGCAAGGACATATATTGCAGAAAGACGAAATAAAATATATAATGTGAAGTTTTATGGAAATGATCTTTGTAAAGATCCATTTAAATGATGCAGAAATCTCGTGCAACTCACAGAATCAAAGACACATACGGATCTTTGACAAATGATGATCTTGAGATGATTTGCATTTAGTTGGACCAATTTTTCAATTATACCAGAAAATCTCAGAGAGACGTATAATCGTATGGAGAAATTCTCCTCAGCAAATCAGTTATGACTCTGGAAGCAATGCAACCTTAAATATCATGAACTACAATGAATGGATGTTGGTATACCGAGAATTATGACGAGCACTATTAGAAAATAATGCTGTATAGTGTTGTGTTAATAAAAAAACTTTTGACAAATAAGATTTTTCGCTATAATCCACTCACTTCTATCGCAGACCGTAGGTTTCCCAAAAGGAATAAAAATACCCTACCGAGATGGACGGTTCAGAAATACTCAGGATTTTTTCCAGAGTTATATTCTTGAAATCGTTCGTGCGATATAGCACGATTTTTTTTGCTATAGAGCCCGGAAGATTCTAATTTTTTATCTCACAATACATATGGTATCAAAGCAAAAAAAAGCTGAGCAACTTGCTGTTCTCGAAGCTCATCTCAAGACTGCAACAAGTGTTGCATTTACTTCAAATACTAAGGTAACAGTTCTTGAAATCTCAAACCTCAAGAAAGATCTTCGTACTGTAGATGCTATCTACCTTACAGCTAAGAAAACTCTTATTCGTATTGCATTCAAAACAGTATACGGTGTAGATGTAGATCTTGCTACTTTACCTGGTCAAGTTGGTCTTGTTATCTCTAAGGGTGATGCTCTCTCACCATTCGGAATTACTAACAAGTACGCAGTTGAATGGAAGAAAGAAGAAAAGCTCGTATTCGTTCTCGGATACATGGAAGGTCGTCTTATGGACGCTACTGAAACAAAGAAACTTGCAACTCTTCCTTCTCGTGAAGTTCTCCTTGCAAAACTCCTTGGTTCTATGATGTCTCCACTTTCTGGTCTTGCTCGATTCTTCGATGCAGCAGGAAAAGACCTTACAGCAAAATCACTTACAAAAGTTGGTGATCTTACGGTATCTGCTCCAGCTCCTACTCCAGCTCCAGTGGCTGAAGCTCCAAAAGCTACAGAAGTTCCAGCAGTTGAGACTCCAGTTGCAGCCGCAGAGGCTCCAGCTTCAGAGGAAACTCCAGCTGCGTAATTGTCCTTTCGCATCCTACTTCGGTTTCCGAGGTAGGTGCGAGATGAGAATCTCGACAAATATATTTATTTTTTTATTTTTCCTTATTATGGCTGACTTATCAAAGAATGCTGAGAAAATCCTCGAACTCGTTGAGGCTCTTACAATCGTAGAACTTGCTGATCTTGTTTCTGCAATGGAAGAGAAATTCGGAGTTTCAGCTGCTGCTCCAGTAGCTGCCGCTGGTGCTGTTGCCGCTGGTGCTGGTGATGAAGAAAAAACAGCATTTGATGTTGTTATGACTTCTGCAGGTGGACAAAAGATTGCAGTAATCAAGGTTATCCGTGAAATTACTGGACTTGGTCTTGCTGAAGCT
>JAIESH010000081.1 GCA_019746175.1 Candidatus Altimarinota bacterium | reverse complement strand
ATTTTTTTCATACCTGTAAATAAGTGAATAATGTTACTTTGGAGAACGGATAGTTCCACTAAATGAATCTGATGTACCAGTATTAACTGTTCCTCCGACTGTAGATGCTGTAGTTGGCATGATAGTCGTAACACCAGAATCTGATGAAATAGGAGTTATAGTTGTATCTTGCGTGCAAGACGAGAGGATAAGTGTAGATGCGAAAATGAGAATAAGTGGTATTTTCATATTATTAGGGATTAATTCATGGCTTGATTAGTAATTATAGTAAGTCCAAGTATTTTTGCGAAAGCTGGTCGTTCTTCAGTTATAATCATATTGATAAGTTCTTGATTTGGTATTTTTCATGCTTTTCCAAGAAATTGTTCTATGGTCTGTTCTGGTGCAAGTCGAAATGTTGTTCATTGTATCATGAGTTTTCATGATTCTGTTGTACCTATTACTGTACCATTTACCACTACTTCCTTACCTTTTACAATTACTTCTCCTGGTTTTGTCGTGATAGTTTTATGTTGAGTTTCCTTATATCCATGTGCATTTTTTTGCATAGCACCAGTTCCAGTAGAACTAGCATCAATACTAACTCTATCACCTTCAAATACGGTATCAATAGAATATTCTGGAGTTACAACTTTTTCTTCTATAGAATATTTACCATCTGTGTTTTTGAATGCAAAAGTAGGCAGAACCATACCTTCAACTTTATTGGCACATCGGTTTCATGAGATCATAGCACGAGCTTCGAAGAATTCAACTTCTTTTGAGAGAGAGAGTCATGCAAATTTTTGATCAATTGCTCCTCATTTCAAAATTGCTATATACTCTGATTCTGTCATCTGAGTCCCTTTTGGAAGGATCTTATTGACACGATCTAGTCATGCAGCAATAGCAATTTTATGTTCTGTGATTACTGCATCTCGTTGTTTGTCATTTAGAGTTGCAATTGCCTCTTTACTTACAGTAATTGCCCCATCGAGCTTATCAATACGATGTTTTCCTCATTTTGGAGTAGCAAACACTGAAACTGATATTGCTCGATCAATTCAATATTTGTCACCAAGAGATTGTGGGGTATGTTCTTTTAATGTGAGAAATGTAGCCTCATTAGCATCATTGGAACGATCTAGAGCAGATTTTTTCTCTGCTTCATGAGTTCCAGCACGAGCTTTTACATATTCCTTTTTTCACATAGTTCATTCATGATTTTTATCAAATGCACCATATGTATATGATAGTATCATGGCGAGTTTATCAGGATTCGTAGCGAGCATATTATTGTCGCCATTGAGAGTTTTTAATATATTCTTAGCTACTTGTGAATATTTACTCATTTTCTCAAGTGCCGAGTTCGCTTCAGTATATTCTTGATTACTGATCTGCACCATAATAGCACTAAATTTTTCTTTTGTTTTTCTAATGTCAGAACTATCACTTGAACGAATTCTTGTCATCTCATAAATAGATCCTCCGAGGCTCTTTTCTAAATTTCGTTCACTCTCCACTAATCTTGTTTTATCTCCAGTTCATGATGAGGCAGGAAGAATTACTATTTTCGTTAATTTTCATGAATCATCTTGTTCTGGTTTCATAACTATTTCCATATTATCTGGTAATATGAGTTCTTTTTTCGTATCATCATATTCCCCTCATTTTATTGCCTTAATATCGATAGTCGCATCACCAATTTTTGAATTAAAAGTGATTACATTATTCGATTTAGTAAATACATCTTTGAGTTCTATTTGTTTTGCAATCTCTTTTGCCTTCTCAACTATAAGCTCTGTATGAGTTCATTGTGTGGCATCTACTCATACAGCTTGTTGCATTCTCATAGAAAGTGGGTATTGACTCACAATACCTGTATGTGCAGCATTCAGCATTGTTCAATCTGGAAGTTGCACTTTTGTAAGGTCAATATTTTTTCATTCTTTAAGGGTATATTTATGTGTTCCATCTACCGATACAAAATGATCAAATCCTAGAGAATCTACAGTCATTTTATCTGGATTTTTCACCAGTCTTGCTGCTGTTTTTGCTACATCATTAGTATTACTGTCTACTCTGGTACGATTTACTGAAAGTGCTGAATTATTGATTTTTACAAATGGAAGAACGAGAAGTGCAAATCAAGCAGAAACTCCATCCAATTTTGAACCCTGATCTACACGACTCGCTGTCAATGCGGCTACTTGATCAACATATGCTCCACGGAGTTGTGTTAGAATAACACTATTTTTTGTGTCAGCACCATCACCAGTCTGTTTAATGGAATCAAAATATATTACCTGTTCCTTCATATTAGCAATAAGTGCTTCCTTATTGAAACCATCTGGAAGACTATTTGATTTCTGAAATTCACTAATAATTGTATCTACATTTGATTCCCATTTTTCATTCACTTTTCCTGATTTCATATCAAATATTGCATTCCATGAGAGTGCTGCCACAAGAGTACTATTCTCAACGAGACGAGCTCGTTTATCGATAGAAATACCCAATTCAATAGGTCGGATAACTGTACGAACCACATCTGCCGCTACTTTCCCAAATGATCCCGCTTCAGCACCAGAAGACATCTGATCTACAAGACCAAATACATTTGATTTTACATACAGTGATTCACCCTTTTGGCTATTATCAGCTCGCAATCATCTTGCATTACGATCTAGATTTATATCTTTCTCATAGGAACCAATTGCTTGCATTCCAGGAAGAGGGAGAGTGAGTCCAGTATTTTTGATATATTCCCATAAACTTTCTTGATTGATTCAATTTTTCTGGAGTTTATCAGAAATATCTTCACGCTCAAAGAGTTCTGTGAGCATTTTATTATCTTGTCATGTCATCACTGCCTCAAGTCCTCCCATCTGAGGAGCACCATTATAGAGAGCAAACATTCGAGAGAGAAAGTCAGAACGCTCATTTACCTTCTTAATATATTCATTTGCAATAGCTTGATTTTCTTTTTCATCATTTCCAAAGTCTTTTCCTGTAATATCATTTACACTCTTTGCAAGTGAATTTGCATCTTTTGTATAGAGAGAAATTGCTTGTTCAAATTGATGAGCACCGAAATTACTAGTTCGAACAGCTGTTTTTTTCATTCCTCGAAACAGAGAAAGAAATCGTTCTTTATTATTTTCTTGTGTAAAATTAATAGGATCAAGAAGAATGTCTTTCATTTCTTGAAAATCAATTCAGTCCTTATGATCTATAGATACTTTTAATTGCGAGAGATCCACTTTTGTTTTTTTGATAACATCAACAAATATCTCTGCATAATCTTCAGCCTTATCCTGATTGATACCAACAGACATAAATGCAGCAATAGCTTTTTGTTCTCCAATTTCATATGTTGTTGGAGTTGGTATAGATTGATGAAGGCGTGCAAGTGATCTACCTAGAGTAGATTGAGATTTTTCTATATTATTTGCTACTTCAAGCATCTTGAGAGACTTATCTGGATTGGTGTCCTTATTTGAAATAGCCTGTTTTTTTTATTTAAGATGATCTAACTCTTCAAAAATAGAGTTTTCACTTTTATATTCTTTT
>JAIESH010000086.1 GCA_019746175.1 Candidatus Altimarinota bacterium | reverse complement strand
TCCGGAATTTTTTTACTTTTATCTACGATACGCATCACTATCTTCTCTCCATGAACGGTTGGGAGTGTTGAGACACGGAGATCGAGTGACTTATTATCGATAATAGTTGAGAGACGACCATCTTGAGGTATACGAGCTTCATCGATTTTGAGGTTTGACATGATTTTGAATCTGGCAACCACTTGTTGATGGAGAAAGTTTTGATATTCGAGTATTTCTGTGAGCATACCGTCAAGACGATATCTGAGACGGACAATATTGGTCAATGGTTCAATATGGATATCAGAACTTCATGACACAACTGCCCCCATGATGATGAGATCACAAATTTGAGAGATATTCTCTCATTTGTATATGGCATTTTTGAGTGTGTCGATAGTAGTGTTCATAGTATACTTATTTAATTCCAGTTAATTTTTTGAGTTCCTCTTCGAGAGAGACGATAGAGTTGAGTTCTGCAGATAAGGCATACATCTGAGCAGTTCATTGTTGTTTGTTTGCTGTTGTTGCAGGGTTACTTCTTGTAAATTCTGTAAATTTCCTTGAGAGAGATTGATATTCTTTTTTACGAGGACAAGTGTCTTCTCATTCACATTTCTTTACGGCTGCCTCTATTTTTTTACCAAGAGTTGTTTTACGAAGAGAAATTGTGCTACTCAAGAATGTGATATCTGAAGCAGAAGATCCTCGTACATAGAATCTGATAGTCATTCTTCCTGAATTTGGCTCATTTGGTTTTGATAGATCAAGTGCTTGTTCGAGTGCCAGAGAATCGATCATTGCAAGTGGATTGCTCATAATAGCTGGTTCTCCTCAGGCAATAACTGATCCAGTATTTAACAGGACATCAGGCTTACCGAGATCATTGATGTATTCGATCATCTTTGCGATATTTGCATTGGTTGACTTGAATGATATATCATTGTCAAACGATCCTACACTTTCAGGCATGCTTGATCATTTTCATCCATATTTAATACTCTGGAGACTGAGAGTAGTCGAAGAATCAATACCAAATTTTTTGATAATATTTTCTTCAATATATGAAATATATTTTTTCATACTGACTGTATCCTCACTAATATTGTTACTTACTGGATTAAGTGTTGGGAGTATGCTATTGAGACGAGCCTTTTTGATAGAGAGCTTTTCTTTATCTTCCTGACTCTTTCCGATTTCCCCGATGATCCAAGTGAGATAAGGTTCTCCTCATACTTTTTTGATAGCATTTTGAGTTTCTACGGGAGCCGATTGTATAATTCCAAGAATCTCTTCTTTTCATCCACTCTTTTTAAAGAGTCCATCGATAGCACTATATGCAATTCCATCTTTTGCAGTGGCTTTGTATGCTAGGATATTTGTATTGGTTGCATCGATAGTGGCTGATAGCTTGCTATGTAGGGGGATGGTATATATCCAACTCAGTACAAGAACAAGTACTATTATAGCAACTTGCCCTGTAGCACTATGCATGAGTTGTTCGCGTTGATTTTTTGTAGACATATAGAAAAATTAATTTTTTACAGTAAGCGGAATGTATCTCACATTGATAGGAATAGTAGTACGAGTATTGTATCCGAGTGTTTCAGCCTCTTTATCACTAATATTTTCTATACTGAGTGATGTCGTATAATTGTTCAATACGAGTGAACTTCTGGTTGTATCAGCAAGTTTCTCTAGAAAATCAAGGGCCTCAAGTCGAGATGATCCAAGTTGACCATTGGTGTTCATATTACCAATAGATCATCCATATACGGTACATTGAGTCGAGAGGGTATCTCAATTGGTAACTGTTACACCAACACACTTGATATTTTTTTCTCCATTTCCAACATTTTTTTGACTAAAAGCCTTTACTCTTTCAAAAGCCTCGAGTACATTGTTCACATGAGGCTTGTTCTCAAAGGTAGTAAGTACAAATTTTTTCTCTGGAGAAGCATCCAAAATACTCGATGATACCTTGATAGGAATGTATTCTACAAGAGCATCGATAATATTATTTTCGAGTACTTGTTTTTTATCTAGATATTCTTTTTGTATGGCATTTACATTTTTACATCCTTTTTCTTCTTTTGGAATCTCGATATCATAGTTGAGATATGGACAGAGAAACGGATATGTCTCTAGAAATGTAGTATTCTCCATAGATCGTACAAAGACATGGAGTCATGCAAGAACTCCACTTACTACCACAAGCATCGTAATATATTCGAGTACATTTACGAGTACCTCGAGTCCTGATCTTTCTTTTTTTGCAGAAAGAGTCATTTCTTCATTTCCATTTTCTTGGAAGAAGTCATTATAGAGTGAGTCTTCAGTCTTGGCGGCTTCAGAAGATTCATTTAAAAAAGAAGAGCCCGTGGTTTCAGTACCAATATTGGTATCTGTAGTTGATTCAAGATTATTGTCTGCCATAGAGATTTTACTTATTATGAAGAAACAATAACACAAAACGAAATATTACGCAAATTCTCGCAATCAAATTCACTTGCGAAAGATAAATTCGTATTTATTTATAATAATTCATTCCAAATTCGTTTTCACCACTCAGTTTCCACAAGGCGACTATCTGTGATATGGATCGGAATTTTTGTATGAATATCTGATCTACTCGATTGTATGCGTTCTATAAGAGAGTTGATCCTGATGATCGCTATAGGTTCGCTATATTCTGAAAAGTTATTACTCATTCCAACTGTCCTAGCGAGAAAAAATGGATCCGTCGGCGGATCAAAGGGGAGTTTTGCTATAATAATTCTTTCTGCTTTTTGCCAGAGAAGGTACTCATCTCTCCAGGTATCAATGATTCCAATGAGGATAGTCTTCTCTATATTTTTTCTAAAAATTGACATCATTTTAGATTTTCCTCCAGAAAGTCACTGAATCAGTATTTCTGTATTTTTTCCATATATTTTTCTGAGTTCTTGACCCAGATCACGAGCGTGTTTCATACTGGTAGTCAGGATAACCGTTCCTGGTTTTATGCTACTTACATGATACTCCATATGATGGGAAGATTTTTCAGAGATTGCTGATGTATTTTTCTGATGTATTTGCCCATTTATATTTATCAATTCATCAATATTATATCCGTATTCTCGTTTCAAAAATCATGCCGTCTGAGTTCCTGAGAGTTGATATCAATAGGCAATAGATCTCTCAAGTAGGGGAGACATGATACGTGTAACACTCTGAGGTATGAGTGTTACTTTTGTTTTTCCTTGATTTATATTAATGATGATATTGGTATTTGTATCACCATAGTTATGGTAACTATCAAAAATAGAGAGACATTGTTGTATATGATCTCTATGAAGTTGTATCTTTTTACTATATTGCTCTTCACTTTTTTCTTTTTGTATATAGTTTCCCCAAATTTGACTCAGTGTGCCACTCGCATGGATGAGCCACTTGTGTCCAGAGTGCCAGAGCATTGCCTGGGTAAAAAAATAAGTTTCTCAGTAGTTTCCTGGTGGGCATATATCAGGTCATGATGGACGAGCAGATACTCCCT
>JAIESH010000039.1 GCA_019746175.1 Candidatus Altimarinota bacterium | reverse complement strand
ATGGATATTCCATTTTAATACTATGCTGAGTATTACTGAATGCAGGGATCACTTGCCTGCTACCATGTCGGATGACGAGGTACTCGAATTACGAAAATTACTTTATGAATTTTGGGAAAATATATTCACTTATCTTGATATTAATTCATAAAGATATATTATCCATTAAAAGTTTATTTATTTAACACTACCATTTCATTATGCGATGACTTATATATTGTAGAAAATCTACTGATAGAGATGATAAGCAGGCAAACTCTCTTGAACACCAGTTAAATAACTGTAGAAATACTATTGCGAATCTTTGATTTATGCTCGTTAGTGAGATTGTAGAGAGCGTAAGTGCTAAAGAAGAGTATAAGCGCGCAGGATTTAATGAAATGGTAGAATTATGTAAAAAGAAACAAATTGATTTTATTATTATTGATGAGCCAAAAAGATTATCTCGAAATAATCTAGATACTTCTCGTATAATTGATTTAATGGATAAGAATCTTATCAAAGGAATCTATGCTACTTCTCGGCAATATCTCTCAACGAATAGTCGAGATAAATTTCTTCTTCAGCTCGATCTCTCGCTATCTAAGATGGATAATGAAGATCGTGCGAATGACATAAAGAGTAAAATGATTACTTGTGCTAAAAGATGACAGTGTCTTGGAAAAGCTCCTTTTTGATATAAAAATATTACAATCAGAAAATGACATAAATCAGTAATTATAGACTTAGAAGAAGCTAAGATTATAAAAGATATTTTCCGTTTTCGAAAAGACTGACTAACACATTCTGAGATTGCTCAAAAGATATATAGGCTATATGATCAAGAGAGGGTTTTTCATAAAAATACTATATTCAATATATTACGTAATCGGTTCTATATCTGAATGGTCCATTTTGATGGAGTTGAATATAAGTGACAACATGAAGCAATCATTACGGATGATCTATTTAATGAAATGCAAGAGAAGAAAAGATGAGTATTTACTTGGACACCAAACCCTGAAGAGAAGTTTGCAATGAAATGATATTTACGGGATTCAAATCGGATCTTATTAAATGCTTACACTACCCAATGATATACTTATTATAAATCTCAGTCTCGAAGCACAGAGAGAGTAAATATAAGCGAATCTAAGCTATTTACATCTATTGAAAAGAGTATTAGGGAGTATGATGAAAAATGGACTTGTCTCGCCTGATTATCTCAAGCCATAATTTGAGATACAATATCTAAAAAAATAGAGGAGAAAAAAGAAAAGATAGAAACAATACAAACTAGTATTGTTTGATATGAACAAAAAGCATCTTCCCTTTTGGATATGAAGCTTGATGAAAAAATAAGTGAAGAATTATTTCAAAATAAGAATACTGAAATTACTAAAAATATTGCTAGTCTTAAGTCCCAAAAAACTAAATTAGAGAATGTTAATTTAGAGAAAATAAAGACTATACAAGAAAAAATGGTTGAACTCTCAGGAAGCCTTTATAGAAGCTATAAATCGATGGATAATCTTTGAAAGTCCAATTTGCTAAAAAACGTGATGGTTGAACTAATTATAAACACAAAAAAAGAGCTTACTGTAGAGGAAAATAAGCTCTTTAAATTCGTAAAATATATTGAAATACAATCTGGTGGACCGACCGGGGCTCGAACCCGGGACCTAAGGATTAAGAGTCCTGCGCTCTACCAACTGAGCTATCGATCCAAATAATATGTGCGTGAAATATAGCGAATTATCCTGAAAAAGCAAATTTTTTTATTTGTATTCTAATAGAGTTGGTATTTTTGAATTATTTTACTCAACATAAGTCTCTCTGAGAGGATTAAAATAAAAAGTAAAACAAGAAGAGGAAACGATAAATCCAGTGTTACTTGTTTTAATATGTCTTCTTTGACGATGGGGAGTTTTTTCTCAATTTCACTAAAAATACTATCTAGTTTTAATTTATTTTCTGCATGAAAATATTCTCAGTTTGAGATATTTGAAATTTCTTTCATCATCACTTCATCGAGATCATTCTGAAGCTTATTTCACTTTTCATCGTAGAAATAAGTTTTTTCTCAATAAGTGTTTGTATACGATAGTTCTCCCCCGCTAAGACTTCCTATACCTATCGTATATATTTTAATATTGTTCTCTTTTGCTTCTTGTGCTGCAATTTGAGGTTTTATACCAATATTTGCCCTACCATCAGTAAGGAGAATGATCGATTTCTCAGGACTTATTCTTCCAGAATGAGTCATAATCGCAAGAGTAAGAGCATCTCATATGTTTGTTCCAGATAGACCAGGAAGATCTTGTCTTATGAGATATGGACTGAGACCAGATATAATATTTTTGATGCCACTATAATCTGTAGAAAAAGGTACCGAAACAAATGGTTTACCAGCAAATATAATTAATCCAATCTGATCTTGATTTCTTGAGGTGATAAAATTTTTAATTACTCCTTTTGCTACTTCGAGTCTATTCGGAATCATATCTTCAGCGAGCATCGATAGTGAAATATCGAAAACAATCATAATATCTTGTGATTTTATTTCTTTTACTATTCTTGAATATGAAAAGCTTATACCAGATAAAATGCAAAATAATGTGATAACAATAATTATTCTTAATATCCAGAGTATTTTTATGTATTTTTCATTAATGAGATATTTTGCGATAAGGTTATTTGGATAGTTAAATCAGAATTTCTCACGAAAAAAGTAATACCAAATCCAAATAGCCACTGGAATCAGAAATAATACGATGGGTAGTGAAAAAGATATCATTTTTATTGCAATAGTTTGATTAATTGGGTATTGATAGATTTGGTTTCATTACTATCTGGAATGAGTCATGTATATTCTTTATGTTCTAATTCTTTTATTAGTTGTATGAGCGAAGGATCTGTTATGTATTTTTTAATCTCATTTGGAGTATGTGCCCATGTATGCTCTGGGAGGTATTTTTTTGATAAATAGCTTCGAATTTCTAGGAGAGTTTTTTCTATAAAGCGCGAATCATTAGTATCTACAGGAGTGTATCATATGGTATTAGGCTTTTCGCATATAACTATGTTAAGTTTCTTTTTTATATAGAGTCTATATATCCCATATCATAGAATTATACTTAATATAAAATACCCTACATTCATGGAATGTAGAATCCATACCTGATTGATGACAAAAAATAATCCTTCCATATAGAAGGATTATAGAAGAATATATTTTTTTTTCAATTCTGAATTTAGAGCTGAAATGAAGTAAGTTCTGTTATGAAGCTCAGTGCTGATAAGAGTATAATAAGGGCAATACCAGTATTGATAAGTATGGATTTTCCTTTTTTCATTCTCTCTTCATCACCTGCTGAAGTAATGAAGTAGTATGCTCACCAAGCAATCATGAATACTGCAATTGGTGCAGCGAAGTACATAACAAGAGAAAATAATGTACCACTCACATTTGGTATAACTTTTGTGAAATCTCCTGCTGCAACTAGTCTTCCCCAAAGTTCCACAAATCAC
>JAIESH010000069.1 GCA_019746175.1 Candidatus Altimarinota bacterium | reverse complement strand
ATTTAATAAATTAAAAATATATTCGTTATGACAATGGAAAATCAAGCCCCACTCAAACAAATAGCTTGGGTATCTCAGGAAATACTACGAGATATATCACATGAACTAGAAATATGATTTGTAGTTCAAGATATCCTACAATGATGACAATTATATCCATTGAGATTAGGGATACCTTATGGAATCTGAAAAGATGTAGATAGATCCACTCCAAGTGATCGGGATATAGTACTTCCTGGAATGAGCTACAATTTTAAGTGAGAAAATGGGTCAGCAAAAGTAGTACTATGAGCTAGAAATAATATCAGAAAAACAGGAAGTATTGAACTTGTTAATGGTAAATATTCTAAAACTGCTTTTGAACTGAGATTAGAAACTAGACGGATTGTGGAATGAGTTATCAATCAAAGTTTGAAACTACAATATACAGAATCAGTACGTAGGATATCTACTAATCTTAATCGACCAAGATTACAAAATAATCTCCTGAGGTACTCTGATAAGGATTGAAATGTATATTTACTCTGGGCACCAAAGATAAATCATAGAAAAATTCATAATCCACAAACTGATAGTCATAAATCAATATTATGACTCTATAGGGAAGAAAATAAAATAATTAAATATTATCAAGTAATTAATTCATTCCAAGAAACTGGAAAATGAGCAAAAAAAGCATACTTACATGTAATTGAATGAGAAGCATTTAATAATTTTATATTCATAAAGTTACTTAATGATGAGTTCATTATGGATTATGAAATTGGTAATGTTGCAGCATCATGATCGGTGATCTCTCTAGATATAGAAGGACTTCTGAGTCTATGAAAAAATCCAAATGAAAACAGGTGTTCTTTAGAAAATTTTATAATTGCATAATAATTATATTGATATATAATATACTTATATTAATTAAACTTATGGCTGAATCACCAAGGTGAGGTATTCCAGAATGGGCAACAAATCAAATACGTTCTGGTTTAAAACTCGAGAAAAATGCCAATATTCGTACGGCCCTAGACACGCTGAGTTTAGATTATGTGACGGATTTTTTTAAGTGAGAAATGAATGTGCCAATAAACACAGCAAAGTCAGCTTATGCGATAGCCATGTATCAGAAGGCATTGGAATTTTTGAAATATTCCCCGATTGTAGTCGACGGTCTCTATAAGATGAAAAATCCTAAGATTGAGAGTGAAACTAAGAAAATGATTGTAAAATTTCAAATAGCATCTTGATTAGAAGATGATGGAATCCCTGGTCCAGATACAGCCACCAAGATATATGAAGCTCTCAAAAATCTACAGAAACCAAGTACACCAAAACTCGATACACCAATCTGAAAAATGATCACTAAACCCGTAGAAAAAATTGAAAAAGAATTACCTCCTACAAGTCCATTGGAAAGATCTTATTTTCAATTTGCCAATGTAGCACCAATATCCCCTATTGAAGCCAGTACTGAACCAATAGTTATTCCACCTAAAGAATCAAGTTTTTGGGAATATATTGTTAATGAATGGAACAGTCGATTTATATCAAAAAAATAATTTCCTAACTAATAATATATGTCAGAAATCATTTGTGATAGTCCTATTACTCCCGTATGTATAACATCAACATTTACAGCAATCGAGCAAATTCGTCAAGATCCAAATATTACAGCCTGAAAAGTTATTGGTAAATTTGGTCCTGAGATCATGGTAATTATATGAGTCACTGCACTCGTTGGTGGAAATAAACGATGTAGAAAATGGGTCAAAAAAATCGCTAAAGTAATGGACAATGCATGGATGAAATTAGTAGTTGAACCAGATCGACAAAGATATGCGCATCTAAGTCAAAAAAAAGATGTCCAATAGGACATCTTTTTAATTATCTAAAACATTCATAGCATTGTCATGAAAAGCATTTTGCCATTTTGGATCAAAATGTTGTATGGGTATACGAATTTCTAGATAGACAAATAACCAAAGTGCCAGTGGTTTAAAATGAGTTTCTAATTCGATGAATTCATCGATAAGTTTATCTTTAGCTAATATTCATGCAATTCTTTGAATATTTATAATATCTTTCAAAGAAATAGGGGTTACATTTCATGCTTGTAAGATTTTATTTACCCTATGAAAAAAATTAGGCATTTCATCTATAATTTCCTGTTTAATAGGAAATCTATCAATATCCAAAAATGATCCAGAATTAAAATAATGAAATAATGTTGATGGTGAGCAAGTTTCTGGAATAGTATATTCTTCTCTCTGCAGTATTCAAATCATATGTAATATACTTAACTATTATTTTATATACTATAATATGAAAAAAATATTAAGCAAATTTTTTAAAATAAAAATATATTTGCTTCCACTGTAATATTTTATAGTATGACAAAAAATATGTCACTAATTACCAATTTTCTTCTTGCCCTATCAGTTTCTGCTGATGCCTTTGCAGTAGCAATATGAGCATGAATTTCACATAAATATATCAAAATAACGCAAGCATTATGAATGGCTTTTTCATTTTGATGCTTTCAAGCTATTATGCCAATAATAGGATTTCAAGTTACAACCTTATTTCCTGATGTCATAAAGAGTTATGATCATTGGATTGCATTTTTCCTACTCGGATATATCGGATGGAATATGATGGCAGCATGATACATTAGTAATAAAGAAGAAAAAGTGGATAAAAATATTTTTGGATTCAAGTCACTTCTTATTCTCGGAATAGCAACGAGTATCGATGCGCTTGCTGTTGGTGCTTCACTTACTGCAAGTACGGACAATATCTATATTCCAGCCTCAATAATCTGACTAATTACTTTTATAGCTACATTTATCTGAGTTAAGTTTTGATCAAAATTTTCAGAAAAAATTGGATCAAGATCAGAAATTGTGGGTTGATTTATCCTTATTGTAATAGGTACAAAAATACTTATTGATCATCTATTTACATAGAACTCACTTGCAAATAGAAATATCTTCACTATAATTCGGAGACTAACTAACTATATATTATGACTCAAGTTGCTCAGGATGAAGATGATCTTCTCGAAGAAGAAAATACTACAGAAGTTCCGAAAATGCCACCTCCTGCACACAAGGTTTCTAAATTCGGAAATCAGTGAGGAGCTAGCAAATTTGGAAAAGGAGCTACCAATTTTAGTCCACCAAACAAGCAACGACCAGGTCGTGCAGCTGGACGCGGTAGATAATATCTATTATTCTCCAAAAAGTTGGACTAGGTATGTTTTTCAATTCTTGAGAACGTATCCTATTCCAATTTTTTTGTATTTATCCTCTGTCATGGCATGCCTATGACTTCCTGATTCTTCGAGTCAATCTTGGAGAGACAAATCAGAGATGTTTCCTCAAGCAACGTTTTCTCATATTGATCACTTGATAGTAATACCAGCAAAACTAGCAAACTCAAGTATTCACATCCCATTTTGTGTGGTATGTCCAACATAGTTATACTCTGCCATATCAAGCGCTTTTTTT
>JAIESH010000038.1 GCA_019746175.1 Candidatus Altimarinota bacterium | reverse complement strand
AATTTTGTTTTCATAAATTATAAAAAATAAAAAAACGACTCAGTCAGATATTTATTCTTATTTCTTAAAAAGAACAGAGGAATATAATTCAACTTTGAATGCTTTCAATACTCTTCCAATAGAAAACCCAACATTTGCAAATGAGAATTCTCTTCCTATCGCTGTGAAGGATATATTTTGTGAAGTTGGAATTCGTACGACAGCGAGTTCAAAGATGCTTGAAAATTTTGTTCCACCATATGAATCAACTGTAACTGAGAATATGAAAAAAGCAGGATTTGTTTCATTTGGTAAAACCAATATGGATGAATTTGCTATGGGTTGAAGTGGGGAAAATAGTGCATTTGGTCCAGCAAAAAATCCTTGGGATCCAACTCGTATTCCAGGATGATCTTCATCTGGTTCGGCGGTTGCTGTTGCGGCAGGACTTGTTCCAGCTGCGCTCGGTACTGATACAGGTGGATCAATCAGGCAACCTGCTAGTATGTGTGGAATTGTAGGATTCAAGCCAACTTATGGACGTAATTCCAGATATGGAGTTATGGCAATGGCATCGTCACTCGATACTCCAGGATATTTTACTCGCACTGTTCGAGATGCGGGTCTTCTCTATGAAGCTACAGCAGCGCATGATAGTAGGGATTCCACTTCACTTACCGAAAAGGTAAGTATTGATGAATCGATTTGGAATCGAACGGATCTCAAATGAGTTCGCATAGGAGTTCCAAAAGAATATTTTATTGAAGGTATTGATTCAGGTGTTCGTAGTGCCATAGACAATGCTATTGCAAAAATACGCGAAATGTGAGCTGAGGTCATCGATATCTCACTTCCACATACAGAACATGGCGTTTCTGTGTATTATACTGTTTGTCCTGCAGAAGTAGCATCAAATCTCGCTCGTTATGATGGAATCAGATTCGGTACTCTTTCTGGAAATGGAAATAATATAGTAGAAAATAGATCCGAAGGTCTTGGATCAGAAATTCAGCGTCGATCACTTGTTGGTTCATATGTTCTTTCATCCGGTTTTTATGATGCTTACTATAAGAAGGCAACAGCTGTAAGAGAATTAATTCGCAATGATTTTACAAATGCGTTTACTCAAGTTGATGTAATAGTTACACCAACAGCTCCAACAGTTGCATGGAAAATAGGTTCAAAATGAGCTGATCCACTCGCTCTCTATCTTGAGGATATATTTACACTTCCAGCTTCACTTGCTGGAGTTCCTGGACTCACTGTTCCAGTGTGATATGCTACACCAAAAGATGACTCTTCTGTAGATCTTCCAGTAGGTATGCAGATTCTCGGTCCTATACTTTGAGAAGAAAAAATTCTTATGGTAGGTCATGTGCTCGAACAGGCCATGAAGGAGGTGGTTGATAGTAAAAAACCGAAGGTTTTCTAAAAAATATACACGTATGTGGAAAGAAACTGGAAAAATCAATATTATTGCTACGGGTCAAATCATAGAGCTGTATGAGAAAGAATATGAAATAGATGGAAAGCTCAAGATGTTTGAAAATGCTCGTAGACCACCCGGAGTTCGTCTTTTATTTGAGAAAGTATGAAAAATTCTCCTTACTAAAGAGTATCGTTCCGAACATAATGGATTTGATTATCGTCTTCCTGGAGGAAAAGTATTCGATCGTATTGCAGATATGAAACAATTTACCTGAGATATTCTCGATGCTGCAAAAAATGCTGCAATTATTGAGGCCCAGGAAGAGTGCGGGATTGTAGTTGATAAAAAAGATCTTGAATTGTTTACTACTTCTCACTGTGGTGCAACGATCGAATGGGATCTTTATTATTTTATTGTTCAGAAGTTTATTCTGACAGATATTCAAGCTCTTGAAGAAGGTGAATATATTACATTTGATTGGTATTCTGAAGATGAGATTATTGATCTTGCTCGAAATGGGTCTATTTCAGAGGATCGAACAAAGGGTGTACTTTGGGAATATTTTTTAAAAAATAAAGAATCATGAGTGTAAGCCGTTGTTCTTGGTGTGGAACTGATCCACTTTATGTTTCATATCATGATAATGAATGGGGAAAAGTAGTTCATGATGATAGAATTTTATTTGAATTTCTCACTCTTGAGTGAGCTCAGGCTGGACTCTCTTGGATTACGGTTCTCAGAAAAAGAGAGAACTATCGATCTCATTTTCATAATTGGGATATCGAGAAAATTACAAATATGTCAGATGAAGAACTTGAAAAAATCCTTCTGGATCCTGGAGTTGTGAGAAATAGACTCAAGATCTATAGTGTTCGAAAAAATGCAGTTTCAGTTCTTCAGATTCAAAAAGAATTCGGCAGCCTAGATAACTATCTCTGGTCATTTATTGATCATCAAGTAATTATTAATCATCCAAAAATCATGTCAGATTTCATAGCCGAGTCTGATATATCCCAAAAAATCTCTAAAGATTTGAAGAAAAGGGGATTATCATTCGTTGGATCGACAATTATATATGCTTTTATGCAAGCTGTAGGAATGGTGGATGATCATATTGATACTTGTTTTCAGAAATCCCATATCTAAAAGAAAATTTCACTCTAAGTAATTAAGAGTGAAATTTTTTTAATAAAAATCAATAGAAAAAATCTTGATTTTTTAATTAGCACTAATATAATAACAGTGCTAATTAATATTAGTATTTAATTCTTAATCTTTATTTTTTATGTTCAAATGACGCATTATCTCTCGTTCCAACATCAATGGCAAGGTGCATTCCTTCCAAAAGGATTTCGATGACTATGACGCATATCATGATTTTGTTGAACGTAACCCAGAATACTCACCGCGACAGGCTCTTATAGATTTTTGGAATCCATGGTCTGTATTTGATCGTAGCTATCCTACTCAAATTCTCGGTTCTAATACTCCGGTGGATAGCAAATATTTACCAGAATGAGTCGATCTCTGAAAATACGAGAATCGTCGTCTTGAAAAACGACAAACAGAAGCAGAAAATCTTCAAAAGAAATATTCTCTCGAAAGATCGAAAGTATATCTTGAAGAATATCTTGGTGAAAATCCTGATGATACTGAAGCCAAAGCAGACCTAGATAAGATTCAGTCAGAAATTAAGCTTCTTGGATAATTAAAAAATCCTCTGAAATTCAGAGGATTTTTTCTAAAGCTTTTTTTGAAAAGATTAGTATTGGCGAGGAGCTCGTTCTTCACGAGGTTGAGCTTCGTTAACTGCGAGTTGACGACCTTCAACTTCCTTACCGTTCATTGCTTCGATAACTGCAGCCATATCAGCTTCGTTAACGTCAACAAAACAAAAACCTTTTTTACGACCTGTTTCGCGGTCAGTTGGCCAGAAAAAATCAGTTACTGGTGCAACTTCTTCGAATAATGCACGAAGATCTTGTGCATCGATGCGGAATGGAACATTTCCAACGAATAATCGTTTTGA
>JAIESH010000023.1 GCA_019746175.1 Candidatus Altimarinota bacterium | reverse complement strand
TTTGTATTTTTGACTTCACCGATATATTTCTCACTCTATATCTTTCTCATATTGGTAATTATTGCATTTTTACCGATATGGATTGCCAAGATGAGAATTATTGAGTTATTACCACAAAAGCTACAACCTTATGTTTCTCTTGATGCTGTATTGAGTTTTATTGGTATTTTATTGATTATTTGGAGTATTTTCGGAGAAGTGAGTACTACCTTGCTCATTATTGTAGCAGGATTGGTTACATTCTTTCTATTTTCAGTACTTTTTTCACGCCTCTATAGTGGTATTCTCCTATATGCCAATCGATTTCGATGAGAGAGATTTTTTCTATTTGATGGAATTAGGTCACTCTCTCGTCCACTGATGCCAACCATTCCTATTACACTTTCTCTAGTGGGAATGACGATATTTTTTGTAATTTTCGGGATTTTTTCTCTGTCATTTAGAGATAAACTCCTTTGAGATACAAGGGATTCTGCCAATGTGTATGCGATCAATATACTGGACTCAGATCGAGCAAAAATAGATCCAATTCTGTCTGGTGCGACGATGTACTCGATTATTCGTTCCAGAATCAATACAATCAATGGAAAAACCCTTGTGGAGCATCTCGGTCAAGAAAATCCATCATGAGAATTTACTCGAGAATTTAATATTACGACGAATCAACTCGATTTCCCGATTATAGAATGAAAAAAAGAACTCAGATGAGATGAGGTTTCTGTGGATCAAGATTTTGCCAAGAGAATTAGTCTCTCAGTTGGAGATACTATAGGATTCAATCTTTCTGGTAAAAATATAGTACTCAAAGTTGCTAACATTCGTAAGTCTGTTCGTGAATGATTCCGTCCATTTTTCTATTTTTCATTTCAGGAAGAAGCATTCAAAACGGCTCCAAAAACATATTTTGTCGCTACATATACGAATGATGTGGAATCATGGAAAAAAATGATACTATCAAATTCAGGTCCACATGTGACATTTATCGATATTGAGAGTATACTTTTGATAGTTCGAGATGTATCCTACAAGATACTTTCTGTAATATGATTATTTTTACTCGTGATGAGTGTATTTTTTGTATTTGCGATTACGGCTTTATTTTCTCAGATTGCATCAATAGACAAACTCAAATATAAATTATATCCATTATTTGGTTGAATATATTCCAGTATTCGAACATCACTCTACTCGAGTCGGATTATGATATTTGTAGTCTCAGGTGTCTTGGCAGTATTTTCTGGCATAGCCATCTCATATATTATCATTTCTCGTAACTCATTTTTAACTTCGAAAATCTCTGTATATCTGATCACTATATGAATTATATTCTTGTTTTATATAGCTTTGATTCTATTTTTGAGACCGAAGAATAAATAAAAAATCCCCGAGAAGCAGGGATTTGAGGGATACTTACTTTCGGATAGTTACTAGATATATTTCTATCCACAAATCATAATGGAACAAGAGTTATATATAACATTTCTTGCTTTATAGAGTGACCCTTGATATTCTAATGGCTTATTCTGGAAGTAGTTATCTAAAGAGTTCATGAATGTAGCTTAACACATGCTTTTTTCTTCTTCTTTGAGAACTTTCTTAATACTTTGAATCATTGATAGGAGCCTTCCGAGAAGTGTTCCTGCAACGAATATGAGTGCAAAAGTATTGAGTTCTACACCTGTAAGCCAATGTCCAAAAAACCAAGTTCTCTCAACCTCGATAGCAATATAGATAATTAAAAAAACTACACCGATAGCATCAAGTCGAGAAATCACTTTTTGTGTTTCTTCGTGCCAAAAAATCTTGAACATCCTTCCTGTAAGAAATCCAATGAGCATTCATATTGAGAGTGCCAAGATTCCAAGTAATACTCATAATTCTCCAAAATATATCTTCCATACTCATGTAAGAATAATTCCAGTGACAATCACGGCAAATATTTTGAGTCTCAGAATCAGTTTTCATTCTATATGTTGTTTTATATGTTCCTTATGTTGTTGTTTTTTCTTTAAATATTCTTTCATTGAGAGGATTTTTTACCAAATAGAGAGTACATATCATGCAGCTACCAAGCTCAATAGTCGAAAACTTGATGAAATAGCGACTTTTGCAAACATCCATATTTTAGGATCATTACCCCAGATTACAGTACTTGCCATTGCTGGAAGAACGAATCCAATCCATATCATAAATGCGATATGGATACCAGAAAAACTTGGAAGGAGTTGCATTAGAAAATCAAGTGTCATTACCATAAGTAGGGTTGCGATGAATTCTAGGAGCATGATTCTCCATATACCTTCCATAGCTTTTTTCATTTCTTCATCTGAGAATTTTTTATCTCCGTGATGGATCTTCATCCATATTTTCCCAAAAAAGAATGAACCATGCCAAGCAGCTCCCGCAAAAAATGATACAATCGTGATGATGATAATTGCTATCCAGTTGAGTTCCATATAGAAAAATTAAACAGTTAAACTCTCACATTATACACTTTATGAGAGTTTTACAAGAGTATTATTTTTTGCTGATTATAATTATATTTCCCCAAGGATCTTCAGTTTGTATTCAGTTATTTTTTTGAAGTATAGGAAAGCTATTTTTTTCTAGATTTTCACGAATTTGAGAATAGAGATTTATATCATGGTAAATGAGTTCAAAGCTTCTGAGTCCATAGGTTTTTGGGGCTTTTTTTGTTGCTCCAAGACTTTCCCAGGTATTCATGCCAAGATTATGATTATAACCATCTCGAGATACAAATAAGGCAGTATCTGTAGTACTCATATTATCAAACATGAGGATATTTTCATAAAATTCTTTTCCCATGGCAATATTTCCGATTTTGAGATGTACATGTCCCATTTTTGTCTCTCATTCAGATATTGGTAAATCTTTATACTTTTTGAGATACTGATTTACATCAATATAACTACTTCACATTACTGGTTTTCCATCTTTGTACTTCCACTCACTTCTCGGTCTATCATAGTAGAGCTCTAGTCCATTGCCCTCAGGATCTGAGAAATAAAATGCCTCAGTAGCACTATGATCCGAGCTTCATTGGTATCGTTCCGGTGTTTTTTCAAGGATTCTCGCTACTCTATTGGCAACATCTTTTCGATTATTGTGAGTGATGGCTGTATGGTAGAGTCAAGCTTCTCATCGGACTGGAATGCTGTAGTTTTTTTCTTCGATAAGTCTGAGAAAAATTTGATTTTTATCTCAAAGATTTGAGATTCCTACTCAAGTAGATACAAGTTCAAAGCCTACGATATTTGTATAAAAATCTGTCATTCATTTGATATCTTGTACAGATAATTCTACTATTCCCATGGTGAGACTAGGTTTGTCTG
>JAIESH010000021.1 GCA_019746175.1 Candidatus Altimarinota bacterium | reverse complement strand
CTAAAATTAAGAATATTTCTCTTGCAAAATCCGCCCAAGTAATACTGCCTTCTTCGGAAGAATTCGAAAAGTGAAGAATTTGTCCTCTATATTCCCTTTCTTCCAAATTTTGAATAATTTCTGCGAGAGCAGATGATAGATCCATGCAAGATGTTGGAACACCATGTTGATAAGCAACCACCTTCAATTCAGATCGAGTTTCTGAAAGTTTCAGCATGGTATTTACAAAATTTTTGAATACTCAGGAAGAGGAACCAAATATATTTCATCCATATAACCAACTCGTTCTCACGATAATTGTCTGAGAATTTTCTTGTTTGGCGAGTTTTTCTCATAAATACTTACTCATTCCATACGCATTGATAGGATCACATACATCTCCTGGAAGATATCATTCGCTCTTTTTACCATCAAATACATAATCCGTCGAAATAGTAATCAAATCCACTCCGAATGCTGCGGTAGCACGAGCAAGATTATGTACTCCAAGCGTATTAACCTCGTAACACATTTTCATTCAGATATCTTCCGCATCATCAACAGCCGTATATGCTGCACAATTGAGGACTATATCAGGTTCATGAATTGATATCGATTGTAAAATAGATTCAAAAGAAGTAATATCACATTCATTTTTATCTACAGAGGTAATAGAGAAAAAATCTCATTGACTCCGAATAAAATCATATGCAAGCATACTATTGCCACCAGTGATGAGGATTTTTTTCTTAGACATTAAAAATTGGTGCCAGTAAATAAGTATTATAATTCATATTCTTCTTATCTTTTTCAGAGATCTCAAGTGTATCTATTTGATACTCTTGGATATATTTATCCCAGTCGATTGCGAGTTTCTCATCATTCCAGATAATTCCAAATTCAAATCCAGGATCATAATAATCATCACACTTATAGAGAAATTCTGTATCATCTTCTAGCGTGAGAAAACCATGAGCAAAACCACGAGGAATATAGAGCATATTTTTATTTTCTTCAGATAAGAGAAATCATTCCCATTTACCAAAAGTTGGAGACCCGATTCGTAAATCTAAAACTACATCATAGACTGAACCACTCGTGACTCGCACGAGCTTTGTCTGAGGTTTTCGAGATTGAAAATGAAGCCCACGAAGTACTCATTTTTTGGACTTAGAATGATTATCCTGAACAAATTGAGTCATAATCTCTATTTTTTCAAATTCCTGAGATGAATAAGTTTCCATGAAAAATCCCCTATTATCTCAAAATACTTGAGGCTCGATAACATAAACACCTGAAAGTGATGTGGAAACTTTATTAAAAGACATTATGATTTTTTAAAGAAATATTGATATGCTTTCATAAGAAACAATCATAGACATGTAACTATCAGAATATCTGAGAAGATATAAAAAGATGAATGATGTTCCGTACCACAAACATATGGACCAAAAGGAGGTAGCCTCACTCAGCTAACATTCGTTTGAAATGGTCAATAAGAAAAAAATGGTCAATTAGCAGACTCAATAAAACCAAAAAACTCTAAGTATCCATGCAAGTTGTTTTCATAAAGTCCAAATGGGTTGAGAAAATCATTATAAGCCCTACCTCGAATAATAGAAGTACATTCATCAGTCCAAAGCAATGATATCAAGATTAATGCTATATTAAATCATAAAAAAGTTATAATTTTATGAGCAATAATCCATTGGATAAGTTTTTGTTTCATAGATTAATTATTATTGAGATTAAATAAGAAATTATTTCACTAAATTCATAAGATATTTTCCGTATTCGTTTTTCATCATAGGTTTCGCGAGTTTCTCGATTTTTGCTTTATCTATCCAACCCTGACGATATGCAATCTCTTCAGGACAACCTACCTGAAGTCATTGTCTTTTTTGGATGATAGAGATAAAATTTGCTGCGTCCATCATGCTCTCATGTGTTCCAGTATCAAGCCATGCATATCCACGATTCATGATCTCTACCTTGAGTTCTCCGCGAGAGAGGTATTCAGCATTTATACTGGTAATCTCGAGTTCTCCTCTGTCACTTGGTACTACATTTTTCGCTATCTCTACAACACTATTAGTGTAAAAATAAAGTCCTACCACTGCAAAATTGGATTTTGGGATTTTTGGTTTTTCTTCAATTGAAACCGCATTGTGTCCGCGATCAAATTCAACAACTCCATATCGCTCTGGATCAGAAACCTCATATCCAAACACTACGGATTTTCTCTCCTGTTTTACAATTCTCATACTCTCCCTGAGTAGTATCGAGAATCCATCACCATAGAATAAATTATCTCAAAGTATCAAACACACATCATCATTTCAGATAAATTTTTCTCAGATTATAAATGCCTGAGCAAGTCCATCAGGAGATGGCTGCACTGCATATTCTATGGATATTCCCCAATTGGATCCATCACCAAGAAGTCTTATAAATCCAGATTGGTCTTCTGGAGTTGTAATAATAAGTACTTCCTTGATACCAGCGAGCATCAATACCGAAAGTGGATAATAGATCATCGGCTTATCATAAATCGGCATGAGTTGTTTGGAGATAGCCATCGTGATGGGATAGAGACGAGTTCCGCTTCATCCAGCTAAAATTATTCCCTTCATGAGATATAAAAATTATAAATAATACTCAATCGTTCTCTTGATTCCCTCTTCAAACTTCACTTTTGGTATCCATCCAAGTTCGTTTTTAATTTTGCTCGCATCAATAGCATATCGTTTATCATGACCTGGACGATCAGGAACAAATGAGATAAGATCTTCTCATTTTCACATAGTTTCGAGTAGAATTTTTGTAATCTCAAGATTCGTGTATTCATTGTTCCCACCTACATTATAGATACTACTATTTTTTGCAGATGAGAATACTTCCCATATCGCATCACAGTGATCCTCTACATAGAGCCAATCTCGAATATTAGAACCATCTCCATAAAGCGGAACTTTTTCATTATTTCGGATTTTTGAGATAAAAAGTGGAATCAACGAAATGAGATTCTGATTTGCTCAATAGTTATTGGAACAACGAGTGATAGTATAATTCGTTCAGTAAGTGCGACCATATGCTTGTACGAGAATATCTCCTCCAGCCTTAGAAGCCGAATAGGGAGATGATGGTTCGATATGGGTCTCTTCTGTAAAATATCCTGACGTTGGAATATCCCCATATACTTCGTCCGTCGAAATATAGTGAAAACGATTCATATTGAATTCTCTATGAAGATCGAGAAGATTCTGTGTTCAGAGAACATTGACTTCTGTGAATAATTTCGGATTTCGAATAGAATTATCCACA
>JAIESH010000002.1 GCA_019746175.1 Candidatus Altimarinota bacterium | reverse complement strand
AATCGAATTACAATATTTTCTTATTCGATATAGATACCTGGTTCAATCGTAAGCACCATTCCCTTTTCTAATATAATATCTCGAGGACCCACATCATGGACATCAAGTCCAAGAAAATGGCTCGTCCTATGTGGATAATATTTACGAGATAATTTTTGTATTTCTGTGTCTGAACTATTTTCAGGAATTAATCCAAGTGCGATGAGTTCCAAGTTCATATGAGATATAACTACATTCTCATATTCTGAAAATAATATTCCTGGTTTTATGGTATTTTCTGCAATTTTTTTTGTACGAGCTACAGCATCATATACTTCTTGTTGTCTCTGAGAGAACGTTCCTCATACACAAAAAGTTCTCGTCACATCACTCGCATATCACATATATTCTGATCCAGCATCAATAAGAATTAGATCTCAATCAAGGAGTTGTCTAGTATGTCTCGTGTAATGAAGCACGCAAGTATTAGGTCAACTCGCTGCAATAGTCGGATATGCCTCTGTCATATGATGAGAACGAAAAATTCGAGCTATCTCAGCTTCGACTTTATATTCATACATACCAGGTTTTATAATCGAAGCGATATAATCAAATGCTTTTTTGGTTACTCTGTTCGCTATTTTTATTTTTTCTATTTCTGAAGAGTTTTTGATAATTCTGAGTGAATGAATATGTTCAGTAACAATATCTGATTCTAGAATACATTCGTTATGATCAGTATAATAAGCATCGAATAAATCCTTATTTCTGATATCAGAAATTCAAGAAATATTCCTAATTTCATCATCCAAAAGCTTATTATGTCACCATAGTATTTCTCTATCTGTAATAGATTCTCTCCAAATAATCATTTCATTATTGAGAATCGTTACAATCAAACCTGGAGCATCCAGATCAGTCAGATACAAAAAATCACTCGATTGCCGAAATGGAAAATGCACATCACCATTTCGAAGAGCTTCAGTATTTCCATGAAGAACTACCAGTTTATCAGATGGAATTAAGTTTATAAAAGCTTGAAGTGTTTGTTTCATAAATTATATTCTTTCAAGTCGAACTACCGTCTCAATATGATGTGTATGCGGAAACATATCCATTGGAGTAATATCTGAAATACGATATTTTGGTAAATTTTCTGATATTTTATTTTCTTTTTGCTTATCAGTAGAAGTAATCTCTGTAGCATCCATATCGCTCGTTTCGTGACTCATGTTTTTGCCAAGCATAATAGATATATCTCGAACGAGTGTTGCTGGATTACAACTGACGTAGATAATTTCTCGGGCTCCAAATCCCAAAATATTAGGAATGGCACTTGGATGGAGTCCATCACGAGGTGGATCAAGTACAATAGTATCTGCCTTTCCTCATTCTGAAGCGAACTTCGTAGCAAAATCCTCAACCTTCTCGTTGATAAATTCAACATTTGTAATGTTATTGCGTATAGCATTCTTATTTCCATCTTGGCTTGATGAAGTAACAAGTTCTACAGAATATACTTTTTTGAAACCCTGAGAAAGCAATATTCCAATAGTCCCTGTTCCGGCATATAAATCTAAAAGCACTCCTCACTTATGATGAATGGAATCAATAACACTTTGATATAGTTTTTCAGCTCCGAGAGTATTCACTTGGAAAAAACTCTTTGGTTGAATCTCAAAAGTAAGTCCAAGTAGTTCGTCAGTAATAGTTGTTTCTCCATAAAGAAGAACTTGATTTCATTGAACAATGTCAGCCTTTCCTGTATTCTCTAGTATATATATAGACGCTATAGATTCGTATTTTTTGGACAATTGTTGAACCATTTCTGTTAAATAATTCTCCATTGTATTAGAAATAGCCACTTTCGCCATGTCGAAGTTCCCATTTACTGAGAAAATAATCATAGTTTCTCCTGTCTTTTTGGCACGACGAATAACAAGATGTCTCCAAAATCCAATACCAGTTTTTGGATCATATGTAGGCAAATTTGATTTACGAGCCATAGTATCTATATCGCGAAATATCTGATTCGTCACTTCATCAGCAAGTACACAGTACCAACAATCCTCGATGCGATCAAATTGTCCTTGTACATGAAAACCAAATCGATATTCATCACGAATATTCTCCCTATCTGAGATATATTTTCCCCAGGAAAACTCTACCTTATTACGATAGTGTTCTGAATCAGGAGAACGAATAATTTGATGCCAACTAGTATCTACGGTCTCATTTTTTAAAAAATGAAAAGCCTCAGTAATCTGTTGTTCCTTAATCTCAAGTTGCTTTGGATATGGTATCGGAAGCCACTTACAACCACCGTATAGCTGCCAGTTACTCGGTATAGCAACTTCTAGTGGGGATTTTTTCACTGTACGAAAAATCTGTGCCTCAATATGATTCTTTTTAGTCTTTGTGATTCTGAGATCACAAATTGCATCTGGAATGGCACCACCTGATATAATAATTTTTCTTCCATCAGATGCTGTAGCAAGTCCAGAGCCACCGAATATCAGTTTTTCAATGCGTATATTTTCGAGTATATCGTGTTTTTTCATGAGGCAATAATCAGGGTAAAATAATAAAAAAATCCTAAAATATTAATTTTAGGAAGTATAGGGAAAATATGGGAAAATGGAACTTATTTTTTTTGATTTCAATCTAGAATGTTTCTAACCCTCTGTGGATATATCCGAACTTTTCATTCTATACTCTCACTATGAGTATCAATATAATCTTGAATAGGAAGTTCTCATGGTGGTATATATAGAGTCTGAATATCTACCCTTCTTCATGTATTTTCTGGTATATCAGACTTAGGAACAACGTGAAAAAAATATTTCTACATGTAGATGAAATATTTTTTAATGGAGTTCATTCTCATCTTGAATTTTCTTCAATAACAACTTGTGGAATATTCTCAGCATTTGTACCTACAATTCTAGCAATAATATCAGACCTTTCAGGAATGAATCCAATTTTAGTTAACTTAGCCGCCAATAATGGTTTTTTAATTTGTCCGGTAACTGCAATTTCTTTTGATAACTCATATATAACCTGGAAAAACCAACTTAACAACATATCAGAAAAAGAGGTTCATCGTAACTCTGGTGGCACATACATTCCAAGAATCCTAATACCATCTATCTTAGAATTTTTAATAATCTTAGAGAACAAAAACGGTACATTATTAGCAATTACTTCTGATTGATTTTCAGGTATAGTTTCTTTTCAATTGAGGAAGTATAATCTCTATTTCCTAATTCAATCAGGTACAATAT
>JAIESH010000034.1 GCA_019746175.1 Candidatus Altimarinota bacterium | reverse complement strand
TTCATGAACCAAGATACTTATGAGACCGTAGAACTTCACGAAGATGATGTAGGAGATACCGCAATGTATCTTACAGAAGGTCTCATGGTTGATCTTCAGACATTCGAAGGTAAATTCATTGGTATTATGCTCCCACTTCGCGTTACTCTCAAAGTAGTAGAAGCTGAACCATCTGTAGCTGGTAATACGGCCGATGGAAAAATCGAGAAGAATGTAAAACTTGAAACTGGTCTTGAGCTTCGTGTTCCTGGATTTGTAAATCAAGATGAATCAATTGTTATTAATACTGAAACTGGTGAATACCTTGAACGCGCGAAATAGTCTTAATTATATAAAAAATCCCTGAGAAATCAGGGATTTTTTTATAGACTAAGTATGGATATTATATTTCTTCCTCCATCAAATATTCTATTTTCGAATGTACTATATCCAGCTTCTTCAAAAAGATCAGAGAGTTCTGTAAGAGTAAACCCATGATAATATCTGGAGAATTCACCAATTTTGATATCAAATTCACCATTTCATCGATGGTTTTTTTGATATCGTTCTTGGTCCAAAAGATTCCAATTCGTCATATATATACGACTCTTTTGGGTGAGTAGTTTTTTAGTACTTTCAAGCACCCGAATTCTCTCTTCTCGTGTTTCAAGATGATGAAATGAAGCTAGAAACAATAGTACATCGAATGATTGCTCTATGATTTTCATATCTTGCATTCAGATAACTTGAAATTGATTACTTGGATTGAGTTTCCGAGCTTCTCGAATCATTCATTCCGATTCATCTATTCCGAGGTATTTGATTGGCCGATAGTTCATCTTCAGAGATTCTTCGAGAAATCTACCATTTCCACAACCTATATCGAGTACAGAACTATATTCATTCTGTTTAAGATCTTCGATAATATATTCGAGTTCTGGCCATGGATGATTTTTTCGGCTATTTGAGAATGTAGTAGCAAAATTGTCGTAAGACATGATTTATTTCTTAGGAAACAATCTTTCTAATGTTTTTTGATTTTTTCTCCAATTTTTATCAACTTTGACGCGGAGTGCAAGAAACACTTTTTTCCCGAATATTTCCTCAAGAATCAGACGGGAAGCAGTTCCAATATCTTGGATTTTTTTTCCTCATTTTCCGATAATGATAGTTTTCTGAGAATCTGTTTCTGTGTTGATATATGCCTGAATAGAGAGCATCGGAAGTTTTCCTTTTTTATTTTTTGGAGCAAAATTCTCTGGTGTGAATTCGCTCATTTCAGGAATGATAATTTCATCAGCGCCGTTTTCGATACTACCAATCTCCACATAACAAGCATAAGGAATCTCTTCACCAAGCCCAGCAAAGAGTTGTTCCCGAATCACTTCAGAAATACGAAGATCCATAGTTTGATCAGTATACTGATCTTCATCATAGAGATATGGTCCTTCTGGGAGTTTCGCGGCAATTGCTGAGAGGAGTTCATCAAAACCAGTATGACTCGTTGAATCAATTTTATAGTCAATATCTTTTCCAAGGTAGCCCTTCTCAAGATCTTGTTTGGTTTCAATACGAAATATCGGTTTTTTACTATAGGAGAGTGCTTCGTCAATTCTCTCATCTTCTGCACCCTGAGGACGCGTTGGATCAATCAGACGAAGAATTACATCAGCATCTCGGAGTCATGCGAATGCCTGAGCATTGATGAGTGTATGGATTTCGTGAGATTTCTGACTTCCAAATTGTTCCTGTGCATCGTGATGAATTCCTGGAGTATCGAGAAATATAATTTGAAGATCCTTCGATACATCAGTAAAAATTCCTGGAATAGTTCGTTGCGTCGTCTGTGGGCGATTAGAAATCGCACTCACTTTTTCACCAATGAGAGCATTGATGAGTGTAGATTTTCAGGCATTAGGACGACCGACGATAGCGACGTATCAAACTTTAGGCATTATAGGGTGTTGTGGTTATAGGTTTGGCGATTCCATGTATTGGCAAGTATCACTAAGAAGGATAAAAGAGTTTTAAGTGGCAATTGTAAGAGTTATCTTTTAATGTATGGTGGTATACAATATTCTGAAAATGATAGAGTTTTCATATTATTTTTTAGAATTAATACGTTTTCTGGCTTCCATGATTTTTTTTCTAAGAAATTCAGACGACTTAACGGGATTCTGGTAGATTTGTACATCATTGCCATATACCACTGTTGGTCACTCTTTGCAGCGTCATTGACACAAGCAGCTTTCGATAGTGACCTCATCTTCATTGTATTTATAGAATTCTATATCTGCCTCAAGTCTTTTTTTGATGTATTCGCTATGACGTTCGCTACATGCGCGACCACCACAGACTTTTACTTGTATGGATTGCATGGATACGAGTATAGGGAAAAGTATCGATTTAGCAAAAAGAATGCTCCAAAGATTATCAAACATTTGCCTTTCAAATTTATCATTTCTGATATAGAAAACCTTTTCAGAAAAGCATTAGTGGACTTTTTTATATTTTTTATTTGATTTCTTATTCTTTATCTCTATAATCCCGCTACTTGCCCCAAAATAGGGAGACATGCACCCATAGCTCAATTGGAAGAGTAGCGGTCTTCGAAACCGTTGGTTGTAGGTTCGAACCCTACTGGGTGCACCATAAGTTTTTGCCCGGGTGATGGAATGGTAGACATGTACGCTTGAGGTGCGTATGCCGAAAGGTGTAAGGGTTCAAGTCCCTTCTCGGGCACCATTTGATAAAAATAATCTTCTACAATTTGTAGAAGATTTTTTATTATACATCTTTGAAAAGGATTTGAATCAAAAAAATAAAATTCTCCTTCGAAAGAAGGAGAATTTTTAGTTATATATCCATACGATCCCATTTCTGAATCATCATTTTTCTATTCTTTTGGTTTCTTGAGTTTTCAGAACTAGATCTACTGATATTCATATATTATGAATAGTTTCAAGTAATGTTTCTCGGGAGTGGATACTTTTTTCTCTTTCAATTTGATTATGGGTGATCTCGTAAAGATCAATTAACGTGTCATATACTTCAAGAAGATCACCAGCCTCTGTGACTTTATTATTTCATTCGGCTTTCTCAAACTCCAATGTTTCTTCGCGTATTTTTTTAATAAGAAATCATATATGTTCAATAACATTATCCACATTCCTAATTTGCATATTCTGATAGTCAGTATGCGGATTGAGATGTATTTTATCACGAATAAGTTTTTCCATATACGGATTGTATACAAAATAAAAAAACCTCCAAATTTGGAGG
>JAIESH010000140.1 GCA_019746175.1 Candidatus Altimarinota bacterium | reverse complement strand
AGAAAACCTCATATCGGAGCACCGATAAGCATAAATTGACTAAATTCAGTCAATACTAATGTACATGGCATAGTTTCCCTAAAAGAGTATATTGGACATAAAATAGAAGATCTTGTTATCAATTGATATAAAGTAAATCTAGTAAATATACCAGATAGTATAAAAAGGATCAACACTCAAACTCGTCTTATATTTCAATATACTATGAAATCTGGTCATGAAGTATGAGAAATTATAGATTCAAATAGCATCCCCCTCACTCATCACGGATAATGTCAAGAGTCATCCTATAGAGTTTCTCATATCCGAGATCCCGAGCAATTATCCTGAGACGATTGAGTGGTCTGATATATCGCATCTTTGTGAGGGTTCAGAGTATTTTTCTATCGATTTTTGATTCATATAAACGTAAAAACCGAATGATATTGGATTCCTCGATACCGATATCATGTCGACGGAGCGAGAGAGACTCCAGGAGGGATAATTCATATCAACATATCATCAGTCTCTCAGGAGACTGTATTTCTATGGAGTTATCTACTATGGTTCGCCATAGATTTTTTTTATCTGTTTTCATTCCCGAAACAAGTGTACGAAAATGTATCTCTCTCGAATCTGATAACTTGATCCGCAATGAAGTATCTCTGGTGTAAATAATCAAAATATCTGGAATAGAAAAGTTTTGTATATGAAATTCGATAGCTTTTTCAGAACCAATAACTCAGCCACTTGGCGAATGTAGCTTGATAAGTTTTGTAACGATTTTCCAATATAACTGATTCATATCAAAATATACCCCATCAGACGAAATATAATAGATATTATTCGAGATTTTTATGATCAAGTCCCTACCGAGCAATATACTCATAGCATAGTTCAATCGTAGTTGTGAGCCTCATGATCGTAGCCAGATATCTTTTAGATCATCTTTTGTGACAATTTCTCACATATGATCCCTCATTTTTTTTACAAAAATGTCAGAAACTGTATTTTGCTTTTTATTCATCAGTACAGTATAATCAAGCTATATATTTTTGCAAATTTTTACTATATATTTTTGATTATTTTAATGAAATAAGAATTTATAAAAAGAAAAAAGGTATGATTATTTAACTTCCCTTAAAGACATTATCCTATAATCATTCTCGTATTCTAAAATACTCTAGTACATATAAGTCATGTGATAAAAATAATTTACACATCCATGCAATGACTAAATAAAAGAAATACAGTTCTATTATCCTTAATATATATCTATATGACAAAACAACTTATCATCGGATTATCTACTATTGCAGTAGCATGAGCAGCACTACTCACCACTGGAATGTATGCTGCAAATATGAAATCAACGGAAACAAATACAACAAAAATGTTTCATATGAATTCTCCAAAATGAGAAAATCTCATAAATACCCTATCTGGCAAGATTTCAGCACCGGCACTCCAAGAGCTTGAAACACTCATGAAAAAACACAAAACAGAAATGGATACTTTGATGGCAAAATGAACACCTGTAGATAAAACAGCAATGGAAGCTCAACATGCTTTATTTAAAACAGAAATGGATACTCTAATGGTAAAATACCCAGAGATAAAAACAGCAATGCCTCAAAAATGATCTCATCAAGGAAAATGAGGAAAAAATGATGAAATACAAAAAATCATGAGTACTCTCCCAGAATCTGTACAAACTGAAATAAAAAATATAAGAACTTCTTATGAAAAGAAATGAGAAGCACTAAGAAATGAAGAAAAAACACAAATCGATACCATCCTTGCTGCATATCCTGAAATAAAAAATAAATTAGACATAGCAAGATCACAAATAGGAAAACATATGATGTGATCGCAGAGATGAAATAGATAATAAAAAAATATCCCTTAATTGGGGTATTTTTTATATAGTTTAAAGATAATTTAAAGTACAAGGATAAGATGATATTGCATAAGTATAGTCAATCTATATAATTCATTTACTTTCTAAAAGAAAAACCGTGAAAATACTCGTTATCGAAGATCATCCAAAAATTCGTGAAAATATCATAGAATATTTTACCATAAAATGATATACGATCGAATGAGCAGTTCATGGAGAAGAGGCGCTCAAAATGCTCTATGCTAATTATGATGTCATTGTTCTAGATATGAATATGCCGATCATGGGCTGAAAAACATTTATAGAAAAAATCAGATATAATGGGAACATCACTCCAGTTATAGTACTCACCTCCAATTCCCTACTCTCTGATAAGATCACTATGTTTGATCTGGGTGCCGATGACTATGTTGTGAAGCCATTTGAGATGAGGGAACTCGAGGCCAGGATAATAGCACTCAGTAGAAGAAAAGAGAAGCAAATAGAAGAGATAGTCAAATTCAGTGAATATAGCATAGATATATGAAGGAAGATCATTAAAAAATGAGGTTCTCAAGTAGAATTATCAAATAAAGAGTTTGGAATAATCGAGTATCTCTGTAGAAATAAATGATATCCCAAGAGCAAAATAGATATACTTGAGGCAGTATGGTGACTCAAAGAGGCAGAACTCGCAATGGACTCGGTTACACTCGAGGCACACATATCCACTATCCGAAAAAAACTCTGAAAATCCGTAATCACTACCCTAAAATGAACTGGATACATCATATCATAAACACACATCTGAAAGATGACGAAAAAAAAATGGCCTTTAAAATTAGTATCGCCTCATTTTTTATACTACTCATAATTTTGACCTCTATTTTGAGTACGAGTTATTTTTTTTCATATCAAAAAATAAAAAAAGAATTGCGAGAAGAAAGCCAAAATATAATAGCTATACCTGAAGCAAGAAATCTATTATTGAATAATAGGCCTCTCATAGCAGAGAGAAGAAATGATAATAAGAGAAAGTGACCAAGAGATATTATTATAATAAATGACACTACAGATACTATCGTAAAAAATGATATTATTGATATAAATCAAAAAATATATAATACCCTAAAGGGTATAAAAAAATATACAATATCAAAAGTTGAAATAGACAATAAAACCTATCTTATTAGCAAGAATACTATAGATGAAAATTCGATCATCTTCTTTCGAGATCTCACGCCATTGCAAAATTTTCATATAACACTACTCAGTATTGCACTCCTATGATCCATATTTGGTATATTGATCATATATTTCTTATCTCGATATCTCGCTCGGATAACTATAGAACCAATCAGAGAGCAATCTCGTGAACTCGAGGCAT
>JAIESH010000124.1 GCA_019746175.1 Candidatus Altimarinota bacterium | reverse complement strand
TACTCCAATTCGTCAGATGACTCTCGAAGATTGTCTTGATTATATCGGTGATGATGAGTACGTAGAAGTAACTCCTCTCTCACTTCGTCTTCGTAAGAAATGGCTCACTGAAGGTGAACGTAAGAAAAACGGTAGTCAGAAAAACGGATAAAGTTGAATATCGAAAATCTCCTCCTATAATAGGGGGAGATTTTTAAAGTAGAAAAATGAAAAAAATAATTGATACAATAATTATTCAGGAATCAGTGGATAATGCCATGAATTTTCCTTGATTAAATATTCCATGAATTGAAAGTATATATGATATAGAAGTCATTATGATTACTAATGGAAAAGAAGAGAAGCGTGAGAAATTAAATATTTTAGATCATAGTAATATGCAGCATTTTGATGGAGTTTTAAATATATCAAAAATACTATGGGATATATTTTCTGATCTAATCTTACAAGATATAGATAATCCTCCTGTGATTTCGATAGCACTAGTGCAGTGTGAATATAAATTTCAAAAACATATTAAAGAAATTTATGCCACTATACATCCAGTATTTAAAGTAAATGAAATCAGAATTTTCGCATGAGAATCTATATCTGATATAACAATTGATGGTAATAGTATTACTGATAATTTGAATATAAAGACACATTGAAAAATAAATGAATTATATATAAAATGAGTTCAGAATCTGAAAATTAGTGGTATCTGAAATATTTCAAATGAAATAAATTTAAGTGATCTAAAGGAAGGTCAAGTTATAGATATATCATCATTAGTTACAAATAAATTATCAATTGTTAATTTAGATACAAATATTCCAAAATATAAGAATCTCAAAAAATTAAGATTATCAAACATGAAAATTAATGAAATTAATTTTCAATGATGGTCTTTTTCTCAAATAAAAGTAATTGATGTCAATATTTCTGGAACTAGAATACTATGATGATTTATTTGATATATTGATATTGAAGAATTTCATTTAAGTAATTCTTATTTAGATAATATACATCTTTCGGAAATAAAATTCCCTGAAAATCAGAAAAAGTTTACTATTTTAGATAGTGTGATTCAAAAAAATATTTTTTCAAATATAAGTTGGAGTAATTTTCTTTCAGAATTTGATTGAAAAAATAAAATTTCGAATTGATGATTGAAAGAGACGTATAGAATGATCAAACACCAATATGATGAAATTGGAAATAAAACTGAAGCAAATAAATTTTTCGCCAAAGAAATGGAATATCATATCAAATCTTTGGAAGAATCAGGAAATAAGAAAGATTATTGGATTGCACTAGCTCAGAAAAAAATAAGTAATTTTGGACAAGATTGGAGAAGAGCGCTTTTTGTTTACCTAGTACTCATTTTTATTGGCTTTACATGTTATGAGTCATTTCAAATAACTAAACCAGAATTGGTATTTGATTTTAGTTGGAATGGATTTATTAAATGAATGGAAGACTTTACTGATTTAGCAAATCCATTACCTAAGGTTGAAGAGATTAATAATATTTATTCCCTATTATTTTCAATAATTAAAATTTTGATTGTTTATCAAATAGTTGTAGCTCTTCGCCGTATATCTCAACGCTAGTGTTGATCTTTTTTCTTTTTTGACATTTCATTTCTTTTCGATATTCTTCTTGCACATTTTTCGTATGCGTTACTAGATAGGCGTCTTTCATATAGATGAAATACGACCTTTTTGTAGTAAGAGAGTAGACTTATGAACTACACTTCCATACATAACCCCATACTTCATGCCGATAAACAAGGACGATATCCAGGATGATTACTACGCGAACATATCTCAATCTACTGAGAATGACGCTTGAGCCAAGAAAGTGCTCAAAATTAAACCAAAGGTGATTCTCAAGAAATCACCCGAATGAGTAGCGGAACCTATAGAGGAGCCCGCATCAAAACCAAAAATCATAGCTCGAAAAGTTGAGAATACTGAAGAACCAGTTGCTCAATCTACTCCAGAGCCAACACAAGAAGTCGAGCGACCAAAAGCTCGTCTTGTTTCACGCGAACACGCAGGAGAAGGTCTCCTTCGTAGTGCAATGAAGCAACAAGCAAACAATTCACCTCTTTCGAATGAACGAGATGCTACCAAGAAGCCTCTTATCTCATTTCAAAAGGTAGAAACCAAGTTCAGACCACTTGAGAATCGTCCTGTGATGCAACTTCCACCAGAAGAACGTCGTGGTCCACGTCCACCGTATAACAACTCACGTCCACCTCAAGGAGGATCAGGTGCACCAAGACCACAAAATGGCACAGGTACATCATCTTCAGGTACTTCTACTGCACCAGCTGCAGGAGGAGCGTCACGCCTTCGTGATTCAGCAAAACCAATGTTTCAACGTGATATTGGATTTTCTACTCCTACTCGTGATGGAACTGCCAAGAAGGGTGGTAAGCCAGGATCTCGTGATTATATCGATGAAGGTAAGAAAAAGAGCCTTAAGAGCGTAGGAGGAGATATGGATGATGGATCATTCCGCCGAGGACACAAGGCAACCAATAAAAAGAAAGAAAAAGCCCTAGAAGATGTGAAGCAAATTCTCGTAGATCGTACTGGTCAAGAAGTATCTGTAGGGGACATGATCTCTGTGAAGGAATTCTCAGATAAAATCGGAGTTTCAGTGGTGAAGGTGATAGGAGAACTCATGAAAAACGGAGTACTCGTAACCCTCAATGCTCCAATTGATTACGATACTTGTTTTCTTATTGGTGAAGCATTCCAGATCAAGATTACCAAAGAAATCTCTGAAAATGCATCAGTATCTGATCTTATGGATGGAAATATCGAAGATCTTATCCATGAAGATGATACAACACACTTTGTGACTCGTTCACCGATTATCTCAGTAATGGGACATGTAGATCACGGTAAGACATCTATTCTTGACTACATTCGTAAGTCTTCTATTGCTTCAGGAGAAGCTGGAGGAATCACTCAAAAGATTGGTGCCTACCAAGTTACCAAAAATGATAAGAGAATTACATTCTTGGATACTCCAGGACATGAGGCATTTACGATTATGCGTGCTCGTGGTGCTAAACTCACAGATATTGCAGTAATCGTTATTGCGGCAGATGAAGGTATGAAGCCACAGTCTATAGAATCTATTAACCATGCGAAGGAAGCTGGTGTGCCAATTATAGTTGCCTTGAACAAAATGGACAAACCAGGGGCTAATATTGACATGATTAAGGGTCAATTAGCGGAACAAT
>JAIESH010000111.1 GCA_019746175.1 Candidatus Altimarinota bacterium | reverse complement strand
ATTACTGAATTCACTGGAAAACAACCACAAATAATTATAGATATAGAACCAAATATCGTTTCTGGCCTTAGCATCGGACAAAATGTATCGGTAACGGTAGAAGAAAAAACACTCACAGGAGTCATCAGTGCTCTATCAACGGTTGCAAATGCAAATCTACTCTCAACTGTTAGAATCAGTATACTTGATGGTCAATCTTATATCGGAAAAAGTGCTAATATAAGTTTCGTTCCAAATTCAAATATGCAATGAGAATCAACATTAGCTCTTCCACTTGATTCAGTATCGATCATCGCTGAATGAGAATGAGAAATTTCCATATATACTAGTACTGGTATTACTAGGAGAACCATAAAAATCGGACAAACCTTTTGAGATACTGTAGAAATTTTAGATAAAATTGATGATGATACGGAGATTATTTTAACGAATTTATCAAATTATGATGAGATGAAGCAGACTCTCGAGAAAAAAGTAGATCAAAAATAGCATTTTATAATTTATATCCATAGTACATATGTCTCGCATAAAAGAATTGCAAACAAAGATGGAATCATGATTTCTTGGATTTTGGATACGAAAATATCGTATATCATATCTTATAGTTTTACTCATAATAGTCATGTGATTATTATCCGCTATTGCTATACCAAAAGAATCTTCACCATCAATACAACTCTGAATAATTTCAGTATCTACGATATATCCAGGAACCAATCCTGAGGATATGGACTCCCTTATCACAGATAAGATCTATAAAGAAATAAAAGATGTAAAATGAGTTGATAAGATCACTACAAGCTCATCTCTAGGATCTTCCAGGATAACTGTAAATGTTAAAACAAGTGCGAATGTAAAAGATGTACTCGATGATGTGAGAAACAAAGTAAATAGAGTTATTTTACCGGCTGATGCAAAATCACCAGTAATCACAGAACTAGAAACTGATACAGGAAGAGCATTTTCTGTATTTATATATGATCCAAGTAATCAATCATCTCGATCAGTGCTAGTTGCTCGAGCTATCGAACTACAAAATACTGTAAAAACAGTCCCTGGTATTGAAAGTATTGATTTTTCAGCAGGGATAAATGCTGGACCAGTTTCAGCAGGATGAGGAAATGAGACAACATATGATACAGAGATAATTATTCCAGAAGATAAATTATCTAGTCTATGACTTACACTTTCTAGTATTGCAAATACTATTAGATCAGCTAATCTCGATCAACCAATCGGTAACTTTTCACTTGGTGATAAAAAATATGACTACCGTATTGAATGAAAAAATAGGAAATCACTAGAGTTTCTCGATACGGCTATCTCACTACCTGGCTGATCTCAAATCCGCCTAGGCGATATCGCCACGATCGAAAGAAAATACAAAAGCACGAATATAAATAAAGTAATCGTATGATCCGGTTGAGAAATACATTCATATATCTGACTTACTGTTAATAAAACTGACTCTGCAAACATATTTACGGCAAGTGATGCGGCAAAAAAAACTATTGAAGAACTTTTTCAAAAAAATGAATTCAAAGGCCTAAAATACATGTATACATCAGACCTTGCTGATAATATCCGAGATGACTACGGGGAGCTTACTCATGAGGCAATTGTAACATTGATACTTGTGTTTATTGCAATGTTTATTTTTGTTGGTTTTAGAGATTCTCTATTTGCTACAGTTACTCTTCCACTTGCATTTTTAGCAACATTTATAGTATTATATTATTTTGGGTACACACTCAATTTTCTTACCAATTTTTCACTCATCCTCTCATTTGGTATTGCGGTAGATACAATCATCGTGATCGTACAGGCCGCGAGTTCAAAAGTGAGAATTTGATACGAACCCCGAAGTGCCATCATGCTCGCACTTCGTGAATATAGCATACCTATCATATCATGAGTGAGTACCACTATTGTTGTATTTATTCCGATGATGCTCCTTCCTGGTATTTTAGGAAAATTCTTGGCATACATTCCAATTACTATTTTTGGAGTACTCGCATCATGACTTGTGCTCGCATTGACGGTCAATAGTGCACTCTATCTTTTGTTTGTTAAGAGAAGTAATACCTATGTTGAGAGCGATACAACACTAGAGTACGCCACTGCAGATGAAAGGGAACTCCTTGAACTTGAGAGGGAATGAAAAACAAAAGTTGAAGAATCATCAGCATCATTTAGAACAAGAGCTATTCATGAATCAATAAACTGGTACAAAAAAACACTGAGAAACTTTTTGGAACACACTTGGTTACGGAGAACTGCAATATTTTTACCTTTTGTATTTTTCATATTCTCACTATTTTTTATAGCACCACAAGTAGGATTTGAGTTATTTCCATGAGATGATAACAATGCTACTACATTTATCATAGAATGACCAGTATGAATGAAAACTGAAGTAATGAGTGATCTTATTTGAGATATTTCTCCATACTTCAAGGGGTATAATGAAATAAAATATGTATCAAGTTCAACGGCAGGAAATACGATGAATATATCAGTAGAGCTCACCAAAAAAGCTATAAGAAAAGCAAATTGAGAAAAATCAGTGTTTGATCTTGAAAAAGAATGGCTCGAAAAACTCGTAAAATTAGAAGAAAAATGACTCAAAGTTACGAGTAAGGTTATCGAATGATGACCACCATCTAGCAAAGCAATTGGACTAAAGATTATCTCTGACGATGCAGAAAAATTACCAATACTTATTCAGGTAGCAAAAGAATTTAAAGAACATCTCAAAACTATTCCAGGAACAAAAAATGTTACCGTATCGTCACAGGATACTCCTGGACAATTTGTATTTACGCTAAAAAAAGATCTTCTTGCACTCTATAATATACCAACCGCATTGATTTATTCTACTATTTCAACAAGTATGAATGGTATTACAGTAGGGAGTATAGAAGATAATGGTGAAGATATGAATATTATTATAAAAACAGATACCTTTAAAAATGAAGCAAAGATGGAAGATATTCTCTGAATATCATTTATGGTATGACCTACTACCTATAAAATCGGTAATTTTGTTGATACAAAAACACAAAATGCCATTGCATCAGTAAATCGAGAAAGTGGAAAGGTGCAAATTAGCGTTGAATCAGATTTAGAAAAGGGAATAGACACAATATCAACACAAGCTAAATTTGTTGAATTTGCGAATGCATATAAGTTTCCAAATGGTATATCATTCAAATCTGGATGAGAAAATG
>JAIESH010000119.1 GCA_019746175.1 Candidatus Altimarinota bacterium | reverse complement strand
TCGCTCACGCGAGAGTGGTAAACCCTCTTTGATGCAAGGAGAATGGTACTCGGACTCACAATGTCTTGGAGCAGTGAGCGAGAGTATACTCCGCTTGAGGCTATGGGCGACCATAGCCCTAGATAGATGTATGCCTATATACAGAATCCGGCTTATTATCTTCTCTACGGGAGTCATCTTGATAATTCAAAAATTAATAATTACTCATTCTTAACTATTCATTTATACCTATGTCTCATATCATGCTCGTTGGTATCCAAGGTTCTGGAAAATGAACTCAAGCTCGAAAAATACTAGAAAAATATGGAGACTTCGTACTCTTTGAGATGGGTACTGAACTCAAAAAGTTTGCTCAAACTGATAGTCCAGAATGACAAGAGACAAAACGATGTGTAGAGGCAGGACTCAAGGCTCCTACGAGTGCTGTTGTGAAAATGGCTGAGAATTTTCTCGAAAATAACTCAGGTAAAAAAGTCCTCCTCGATGGAGTTATCCGAAGTAAAGAACAAAATGATAATCTCGAACATATTTTTGGAGAATTTGATGTCATCTATCTCGATCTCGATGTGGAAACTGCTGTTGAGAGACTCGCTGGTCGTCGAGTAGATCCAGTTACGAGTGAGACATTCCCTGCTTCATTTACTGGTGACACCAATCCAAAAACAGGAAACAAACTCATCACTCGAGTAGATGACACTCCTGATGCTATCAGAAAACGGATTGCTTGGTCAATCGCCGATACACTTCCTCTCATAGAAGTATGGAGAGATCATGATCATAAAATTTTCCAAATCAGTGCCAATCAGAGTGAAGAGGCAATATTTGCAGAGATAGAAAAAATAGTACAAGGATAAAAAAATAGCACCTCAATATGGGGTGTTTTTATTAGAAAAATATGACCAATCACTTTTATATTCACATCCCTTTTTGTAATCAAAAATGTCCCTATTGTAAGTTTGCATTGACTCCTATTTTTGATGAATTCAAAAAACGAAGATATCTCGAATATCTCAAAAAGGAAATTAGGGAATATTTTCTGTCAGTTCCCATTTTCGCCTGTGAATTTTGAGGATCTATCAGTGAAGATTTTCGTGAAAAATTTCAAACTGTTTGAGCGACAGCGAGTTTTTGAAATTTAGAAAATCAAACTGGAAACAGATTCCAAAATGAAACAGAGAAAATAGAGACTTTTGGTACTTTTAGTCATAAAAGTACAGGAAATAATAATGGAAAAATAAGTGAAGATCCTGAAATGAATTCAGGATGACAGAAACAAACCATCTACTTTGGTGGATGAACCCCATCAATATTGTCTCATGATGAGATCCGAGAAATACTCAAATGCTTCCCTTTTTATAAAAATAATAATACAGAGATAACTCTCGAATCCAATCCTGAAGATATCAATGAATCATATATAAATTGACTGATCAGTCTATGAATCAATAGACTATCAATGGGTATACAAACTCTGAATAATAAGAGCTTAACTGAGATACATAGATCGGATCGAGATTCCATATTTGGGGCCCTAGAGGGCATACAAAATGCCAGTAAAAATACTCAAAATATATCTATAAATGTAGATTTCATCCTCGGACTTCCTTATACAAAATCATGAGAAATATTGAATTACATAAAACAGATTCATAGAGATTTTCCTATGATCACACATACGAGCGTCTATATGCTCGAGGATGAGGATTATCCAAAAAACTGGGAAAAAAACTCCATCACAGAACTTGAACTACAGGGTGAGTTTAATGAGATTATAGAATATTTTAGATCTATCTGATGGACTCATTATGAGCTCTCAAATTTTGCAAAACCAGGATATGAATCATTACACAATAGAGCCTATTGGAATCATTCGAATTCGAGGGGATTTTGACTATCTGCATCAAGTTATGAGGATCGAGTTCGTTGGTCCAACGCGAGTTCTTTTCATGGATACTATCTCTGAAAAAAAGAACAAGAAGAAACACTGGATCAAGAAGCAATAGAAACAGAAAAAATGATGTTCTGACTCCGAACAAGTGGATGGAAATATATATGAGATTTCACAGAGAATACAAAAATCCAAAAACTCATCACATCTCATCTGATTGAAGTAGATGAAAATATCATAAAGCCAACAAAAACTTGAATTTTCTTATTAGATTATATAATGTCGGAACTTCTCTAGTGAAGTAGTCGTCGGCTAAATACCGATTTCTTCGTTTAATGTCCGTTTTTTACTTTAAAGTACAAGCCGCCATAGCTCAGTTGGTAGAGCACTTCATTGGTAATGAAGAGGTCAGGGGTTCGTGTCCCCTTGGTGGCTCCATAAAAAAATCAAATAATCCCATCTCAATTGAGATGGGATTATTTATTTGTTAATACTTAATAACAGGAACCATCACAAGAAATTGTTCAAGGAACTAATCAGCTATAACTACAACTTTTTGATCAATTACATTCCGATGCAAGATTAGCTCTTGCTGTACATCAATTTCAGCTAAGATCCCAAGCTCACATATTCAACACTGTTGATCAGCAATACCCATTCCATGAGCATAAGTCATATGTACCATCATTAAATGCTACATTAATATCTCAACAATACCAAGTTGTATTTATTGTTCCTGATTTCATACATGAATCTCATATATTAGAAACACAACAGACGGGTCCATTGAGAGAACAAGAGTTTCCACAATTATCTGCTCAGTATGTAGTACTACCACATGCAGGAGCTGCTGCTGAACAAGAGCCATTAGGAGTACAGCAGGCAGAGGCATTACAAGATCAACCATTATATCCTGCAAATTGTCACTCAGATATTGGACAAGTTCATCATCCACTTTCTACGACAGTTTTTGTATAATATGTATCATAGTTACCTCATCCGCAAGATGCCGAACAAGATCAACCCTGATAGGTAACATAGCTACAATTGACGGCACAAGAGGTAGTATTACATGATCATCCACTATATCCAGCAAATTGACCTTCAAATATTGGACAAGTTCATCATCCACTTTCTACGACAGTTTTTGTATAATATGTTGCGTAATTACCTCATCCGCAAGATGCCGAACAAGATCATCCCTGATAGGTAACATAGCTACAATTGACTATAGGCATACAAGATGATCCGTTCCATGTGTAGTTCGTATTGCAATTGTAATCACAGGTTGCTTGACTCTGTCCCCAACTCGTAGTAGGAGTCCATGC
>JAIESH010000146.1 GCA_019746175.1 Candidatus Altimarinota bacterium | reverse complement strand
ATGTTTATTAATAATTCAATATATTTCCAGGAATCATACTGATTTGAGTTTATCAAAAATAGCTGGGTAAGTCTTTTCCAGTTTCATAACCTGATTAATTACTCGTTTTGTTGGTTTACTCATCCAGAGTACATCAATGATAATATTGATATCAAAACCTTTTTCTATAATCGAATGGAGTCATACATCATTATCCTCTATACAATCATGAAGAATAAGTGCAATCAGATATCGAGATTTACATTCTTCCTCTGAATTAAGTGTTTCATTAAGATATAATTTTACTGATCTATCAATATGTTCTATATACGGTTTGTTATCTAAACGATCTTTAATTGCATGAAGATCATGTGCGAGATTATATGCCCATCGTACCTTTTCTTTTTCTTCATTTGTAAAATGAGCACATTTCTCACTATGCAACATTTTTTCAATTGAAAAATATGTCACACTTCTAATGATTCCTTTATCAGGATGTTGAAAAAAATTAGTCAAGAATTTTTCTTATATTTTGAGTCAAAATTTTACACATAAATACTATCTCGTCAAGTAATAATTTGACTTTTTTAAATTTTTATTAATATTTTTCATTTTGCCTGTGAGAGTATTTTATATATAATCAGTCTATATGTCTATCCAATCTTCCAAATCCCCTGATATCGTACGAGTAGTAAAACCCGAAGTACAAAATGAAGATATTGTATCTGAGATCTCTCTTCGCCCACGTAAACTCGATGAATACGTCTGACAAGAACAGATGAAGATCCATCTCAAAGTTGCGATCGAATCAGCAAAAATCCGTAAAACTCCACTCGAGCACATATTATTCTATGGACCTCCAGGTCTTGGTAAAACAACTATTTCAACGATCATTGCGCATGAGATGTCAGCAAGTATCAAGTCTACGAGTGGACCTGCTATCGAGAAACAATCAGATATCGTTTCTCTTCTCACGAGTCTCACTGAATGAGAAATACTTTTTATTGATGAGATTCACCGACTTCGTCCACAAATAGAAGAGATTCTCTACAGTGCCATGGAAGATTATACTATCGACATTATGATCGGATCTGGAACAGGATCTACGAGTGTAAAGATGGATATTCCAAGATTCACTCTTGTCGGTGCTACAACTAAGTTATCTAGTCTATCCAATCCTCTTCGTGATAGATTCTGAAATGTGATGAAACTTGATTTCTATGAACCTCAAGATCTCGCAAAGATTGTGAAACGATCATTCCAGATTCTTGGATTTGATAATATCAGTTCAGAAGCAATACTCGCCATTGCACACCGTTCTCGTGGGACTCCTCGTATTGCCAATCGCTATACCAAGATTCTTCGTGATTATGCTATCATTGGCAAATCTATCGAAAGCCAGAGTAATTGCGAAGCAATATTCACCAGTTTTTGAGTAGATGCTCGCGGACTTGATTCACTCGATCGCAAGCTCCTCACGAGCTTGATAGATTCATTTCATGGACGACCAGTATGACTCTCTACACTTGCCTCAGTTGTTGGTGAAGAAGTTGCTACAATCGAAGATGTCGTAGAGCCATATCTCCTCCAAATTGGATTCATCGAACGTACTCCACGTGGACGACAGATTACTATTAAGTGAGAAGAATATATAAAACGTCACATATAACTTGACGGATATATTATTTTATATATGATAATCGCCTCGAATAAATCGAGCACTGCTAGCATGCGCTAGGTGGTGAACTACTAGGAGAACACGGATGATCCTCACACCTGTTATTTTCGCAGACGCGAGCAATCACATTGGCGGAGTGCAAGCTGGCATCTTGGCAGCACTAAATGCATTCCTCGATAAGGTGCCGGCTGGCGAAACGGTGGATATCCCACCAGAAACCAGTATTGTCCTTACCCACCTCTGTTCCGCATCAGGCAATGATGTGGCGAGCAAAGTATCGACTTTCAACCAACAGCAGGTGAAGAAACATCCTGTTCCAGCCTAAACCGAAGGTCCCGCCAATGTGCGGGCCCTGTTTTTTTATAGAAATCTTGCAAAAAATACGAGTTTCTATATACTAGAACTCAATTCATAGCCAACCCCTAGAAAATGGTCTCACAACTTGGTACGAGCACATATAATTTAATCCAGACGATATCGTAAGGTTTTTTTGTAATATTCAAAACTCCCACGATTCGTGGGAGTTTTTTTATGAGATTTAATACTTTCTTTGTTTCTGATTTTCTTATGTGAATTTTGATTATCTGTCGATGAGATTTTCGTCAAAATTGCAATGTATCTGAATTTTGCAATTTTAGAAAATAAATCGAATACAGATAACAAAATGAAAAATAGAAAAAAGACTTTTGATATTTTTAGTCATAAAAGTATATAAAACTATCCATTAACCTGTTAGATTATGAAAAAATACCTCATCATAGCTATCCTTGCTGCAATCGGCATATTCAATGCCATATACCTCTCGATACCTGCATACGAATACTGGAATGGAGCCAATTCTGCAGCTCTTCAGATGATGCCTTGTGATCTCTCTGCGAAGCTCTCATGTTCAGGAATACTGCAAAATCCTCGTGCCATCATCTTCTCTATAGATGATTTCAAGGTAGCTTTCCCTATGATTGCCGTAGTTGTCTATCCGATTCTATTTCTCTTGGCACTCTGGGGATGGTTCTCACATAGTTCACTTCCAGCGAAAATATTGACAGGTATGGCTCTCGGTGGGATGTGTTTCAATAGTTATGTTATCTATCAAGAAACGATTGTTGGAGTATTCTGTCCACTCTGCGCCATGTGTACTGTAATCATAGTAACCATATTTGCGCTCTCTATATTGATCTGGAAGAAAAAATAAATCCTATGAAAAAACTCATATTTCCGCTCATTCTCATACTATTTCTCACCTCTTGTATCTGAGATGAAAACATTGGAAAAGATACAAAAATCACAGAACTGGAAAAACAAATCCAGATTCTCAAATGAGAAAATAATAAATTACAACAAGAGAATGAGCTTCTCAAAATTGGATGAATACCCTCTACTATTCAAACTTCATCATCAGGTGGAACTACTATAGTTGGCGCTAATTCCCTCTTTCCAGAATGAAGCACTTTCGAAG
>JAIESH010000122.1 GCA_019746175.1 Candidatus Altimarinota bacterium | reverse complement strand
CATATTCTTGTGAAAGTTTCTGTAGACTAGCAAACTCACTTCTCAGCTCATCAATATCCCATATAGTAATACAAAATGACTCATGAATTAATCATTTAATTTCAGATTTAACTTTCTTTTCCTTATTTCGCGCATGCTGATGTAAGTCCTTATTATTGAATTGTGGTACTATAAAAATCCATTCTTTAATTTTTATCTCTTTTCAAATATGGCTTCATAATTTTGACACATTATCAATGAGTTTTTGAATATCTGTTGTCATTTTATCCCGTTGTTCTTCATACAATTTTTTTGTATCACAATTCTCTTCAGGGCAATAACATTGAAAAACTTGTCCAGAGTCTCTTACAAAGCCCTCAATTCATAAATCCCCTCAGAATGTTGCTGGCATATCTTGATATTTGCCAATATATCTCATCTTAAGGGCTTGTTTGCAGAATGTTTCCCAATTAGTACCATTAAATGATCAAAATTCGGTTTTATACATAAGGTGAATGGATTCCTTTCTAAAGAGAAATAACTTCAATATAATTACATTATAAAACAAACTTAATATATGCAAATTTTTAGGTTCAATTACTTTTTAATAATCACGAATATTTGTTTAATTGAGTAAATTGAATTTAAAAAAAATTTAAAATCAACAACCGTTATTTATGAAATAACAACGATAAGACCCCCCCCCTTCATGCCCGAGTTCCTCCTAGATTTATCTCCACTTTACTTCAGAAATTTCAAAACCCCACTTCACCAAAAGTGGGGTTTTGTTTTGTGGACTGAATTACAGGTCTCCGAGATTATTTCGAATACCCCCAATATTTTTCTTCAAAGATTATTATAAGATGTTCTCAGTTGATTCGAACAACATATCAGTGGGAAAATGAAAACGCGATTCATACCCAAAATATCTACTCTATAACCTTATTAAAAATGTCAGCCTTCGATTATCTTCTCAAAAGAGACATGGAACTATTTAGAAAAACATGAAGACAAGAAAACAATAGTAATCCAACCATAATCACTCGATACTTCACTCCAGATTCTTCCTACACATGGCTTGTATCCGAATACGACCCAGATACACGAATGTTCTTCGGATATGTTTGTGGGCAATCACGAGAATGGGGATATTTCTCACTCGATGAACTCATGTCGATTCGTGGGAAGATGGGACTTCGAGTAGAACGAGACCTCTACTTTGATCCGACTCCATTTTCAAATATTCAACTCTAACTCTTAAATCTACTAATCACCATGAAAAAACTTTTTACCAATATCTTCGCATATGCACCCATAGCGACAATTCTCATACTTATATTCTGAACAATCTTCACCATTGTAAGTATCCCTTATCGAGCAACTACAAGTAGTTTCTTGGATCACGACTTCTTTGACTGAGATATCCCTATTCCCTGAACCGAAAATTATGTACCAAGCATAGGTAAACAGCTTGTTGATGGAGCTATGGGCTCTATTCCAGAAAATCAATCAGATAATATTGTTTATAACAAGAAATTTCAATTTATTGCTCTTGCAATAGTGGTTGTAGGACTACTAAGATTCTTCTGACAATATGTACTTAGTCTGATACAGTGAATTCTTTCACTCATCTGAATCGGTATCGTTGGACTGAAAAACAAATTACTTTCACCAATTTATAAACTCTTTGGTAATAGTAAGAAAACTATAGAAAAACCGACTCCTTATATGATTCTTATATGAACTTATCTAAGTTTCTTGAGAAGATACATAGAGATAGATTCAACCTCTGATATATGGAAAACTCATAAGTTCCTCTTCAAATATCTTGCCAACAAAGATTCTATACCGCTCGAATGAAAAGAGCTCTCTGTATTTAGGACGCCTTTTGAACTCCAAGACACACTAGGAAAACTCAATAATCTGATCGGGGATCAAATTTACAAAGATGCCTATCTCGACGATTTCTTTATGAATGAAGATGTCATTGATTTCAGGATCAAGAATACATGATCCTTTACTGGCGATGGCATCAAGAAGAAACTCATAGAGATAGAGAATGAGATTTATAGAAGGCTTCCTGGATTTGAGCTAGAGGAATCACCATATGGAAATATGAAGATTACTACTCTAACAAACGATATTAAGGTTGAATTCACTAGTATTCACATATGGGAATCTCAGTCACTCAATCTTGCTGATATCGTATTACCAAAATGAAAAGCATTGGTTGGATTCTATCCAGAAGTAATTAATAGAAAAATACAGCGAAATAAGTACCTCATTGATATATCAAAACTCTATCATAGTTTTGTAGTAGGAACAACCCGAAGCGGAAAGGATGTCTTCATGCTCAACTTCATTTTTTCTATTCTGAAGCAAATATCTGTCGGATGAAAATATGATCTCCATTTCCTAGATACGAAGATCTCGGATGGTGCATACTTAGATAACATGAAATCTCACGGTGTTTTCCGATACGCAAGCACGGAAGAGTACATTTCAATACTCTCAAAACTCAATCTAGAAATGGAAGAACGACAGAAGATATTTCAAACTGATTCAAATATCATCGCCTACAACAAGAATAATCCACAGAAAGCAATGAATGAAGTGATTATTGTCATCAACGAGGTTTTGTCGCTTTTCTCAAGCGTGAACTCGAAAGATGCAAAGGTAATAGCAGATCTACTCATTAATCTCCTTTCCAAGGGTGCCTGAGCTGGTTTTAAGGTTTTTCTAATGAGTCAGAGCATGAGGAAGGATATCGATCCGAATTTCTGAGGAATTTTAACAAATATCACTACTCGATTTGCAACACGAATATCCAATAAAGATGATAGGGATATCGTAGCACGTGGAATGCCTTTTATGGATGCTGAGAAATTGAGTTCTCTCATCAAATATAATTGTGCCCATATTGATAACAGTCAATTTGTACAAGAGTTCAGAGCATACAATATTTCCCAAGAACAAGTACTTGCTTGGATCAAGGAAACATTTGATATGGAGAATCTATTTGAAAATACGAAGCTCAACGAGTACTTCACTCATGTGAAGAAAAGTGAGAAAATAAGCATGGAATATGCTATGAATACTTTCTGACTCACTCGATGAGAATGGG
>JAIESH010000107.1 GCA_019746175.1 Candidatus Altimarinota bacterium | reverse complement strand
ATATGGAACTCTGACATCCATTTTTCCAGAGCCTCGTTGAAATAGGCATGTAATTTCATGCCTATTTCACTTACCTCTATGGATTTTATGAGTTCAAACGCTGGTTTAATGTTTGTTTCTTTTACTTGCTGCCAACTTTTCAGATATTTTTCAAATACCTTTTCATAAGCACTCTGCCATCCTCCCTTCACCATAGGATTTGATATGATATCAAAGAGATTTTTCTCTGGATTTTTTGCAAGTGCATCAGCAATTGTATTTCCAAGTGGGGTATTTTTGAGAGTATCAAGTGTATCAAAAATCGCCTGTTGTCATTGTGGCATTGGATCGATTCTATTTTTATCCTGATTGATTACTGAGAGAGCCAGACTCTGAGAGAGTGCTATATTTTTGTAGAGATTATTATCAATACTTCCGAGTCCTCTATCAAGATAATATGAAAGATTGAGTCTATATGCCGATACAGCCGTATTTATAGACTTATTTGTATTACTCGCATGTTTATCTAACAAGGCAATGAGAGCTTCGATTTTAGTATTCAATATTTTTCTCTGTGATTCGATATCTTCTTTTGAGCGTCTGAATCCACCACCGATAATATCGATTTTATCGGCATATGACTTGAAATCGAGATATGCAACATCGATTTGCTTTCTGATTCATTCAACAGAATTATCGATTTTTTCAGATGATTCGGTTGGACTTGATGGAACTACTGATTTTTCAGTTCCAGATTTTGGTGCACCTGAAGATGGGGCATTGTTTTTTGGAGCCTTTGATACAATTTTTTGATTCGTATTTGGAACTGCTGGGATACCAAATAATGCAGGAATCGTCTCTTGAGATCCTACGAGCCCATCAGCTCCATATTTTGAATTAATAATTTTTGATTGAAAATCAATCACTGCATCAAGAGTAGCTTGATCAAATTTTCCGATTACCGTAAGCTTAGAGTTATTCATCTTATTCAATACCTCTTGAAGATCTTTGATAGTTTTACCTGATTTTCTGAGTTCCTGAATAGCGTATTTTTCAGATTTTTGTAGATCAAATTTTGGCGTATTTTTTACTTCTTTTGATTCTTTTTTATCTTTTTGCTCATCTGATTTTTTTGTAGTATCAGGGGTCTTTTCTGGTGTTTTTTGATCTACTGTGTTTGCTGTAGTGTTCGTTGCTGGGATTTCCTTATTGATGAGATGAAGTAGATAGTCCTTTGCATCTTGTGCATCTGTTCCATTCATACGAAATTTTATCTCTTCACCCTGTCATGCAGGACGATCCGTAGCTCAACCGTGAGTCACAGAATATATGATATCTTTATAGGCCTCTTGTGCCTGTTGTATATTTCTTCGTTCAGTACGGCCACCCATTTCTTCTATCGCACCATTTATAATTCCGAATTTATCTTCGATATAACCCTCTACTGTTGCTTTTTTATCAGCTGGAATTGGAAAAAAACCAGATGAAATAGCTGCTTCAATATGTCATTTTCTACGATATGATAGTAGTGTTTTTATATCTTTGATATTTTCGGGAGTTATCTGTGGATTATTTGTATCTACTTTTTCAGTAGAAACAATCGATTTTTCAATAATAGGGGCAAGTATAATTCTTTTTCCAGAGTTATCTACAAAATCCTTGAGATCATCGAGTTGTGCCCGCAATGCCTGATTATTCATCTCTTTTTGAGCGATGATCGTGAGCCATGGTCGCATGGTAGGATCATTTGGATTTTTTTTGAGTTCACTCTTTGCATAGGCAATAGCTCCTTCGAGTTGATCACTCGAAAAGGTAGTTTTACTCGGTGGATTATTGATAGTCTTGTAATCTTGCTCGATCTGTGCACGAAGAGTCATAATAACTAAATATAAAAAATAATGTATAATTACATTATCATAATAAATCATATTTTGCAAGTTTTGGATCACTTCGCATATCAAAAAAACTCCCAAAAGGAGTTTTATAGAATAATGAATGAATAACTAAGCTGTTTTTGTTGGAGATTGTTTTGAATTCCGATCTTTTGCCAACATTGTTGGTGTAATTGAAGATTTTTCTAATTGATCAAGGAGAACTTTGTTATTCTCATCAAGTGCTCTAATTTGATTTTGTATTTCTGTTTTAAATGGATATGCCTGAGCTTGTAGTTGGGGTGTACGAAGATTAAATGATGCATACTTTAATTCAAGTTTTTTACCTAAATCAGTTATTTTCTGATCATTTTTAATAAGAGAATTACAGTCGTTGATGTTTTTTTGTAATTGTGTAATTTGTTTATCTACTCTTGGATCATTTCCTTGAGAGTACAACATATAGCCCTTTGGTAGTGTGGCAATTAATGTATCATATTTTTTTATATAATCTTTCAGATTTTTCTTGTTATCGGAAAGATTATTATAATCTTCTTCTATCTTTGCAACTCGCTGTTCTTCATTGAATTTTACTCATAGATCTACTACCTTCGCATTAGCGTCATCAAATTGTTTTTGTGCTAATTCTAATCAATTTTCTCCAGTATATTTTACTCTAGTAAGAGTATCACTGGCTTTTTTTAATTCAACAGTGGCCTGCTTGAGTCGTTCTGCATTTGTTTTTGTCACTGGTGTTTCTGTTGGATTTGTTGATGCATTATTGCTATTCGATGTATTATTGTTATTATTTTTTGAATCTCTTGATACATTTGTTGCTACCTTAACTGTTGGTGTTACTATTTTCTCTCCACGGAATTTAATTACTTGTCCCACTTTTATTTTGTTCATATCACCAATATTATTGAGTAAGGCTAGTTCTGTGATAGTCATTCCAGATTCTTTTGCAATCCTGGAAAGTGTATCTCCAAATTGGACTGTATATTCAGTTATTTTTGGTGCTAATTCAGAAGTTGTTGCAACTGATGTTGCCTCTGTTGCCACAGGACCAATTGAAAACTTTTTTGTATTCAAAGTAAAAGTTGCATTTGTCGATGATTCCTTCGGTAAATAAGCAAGTTCCATATACGATGATACATCCTTGTTGAGTTGAGCAAGGGCAAGGTGAAGCTCGCGCCGGAAACGCAGCTCACGCAAA
>JAIESH010000045.1 GCA_019746175.1 Candidatus Altimarinota bacterium | reverse complement strand
GAACTTCTACCGATAGTAATTTTTCTGATTCTATCATCATAAATACTCAAGAATGAGAAAATAATATCTCTTATGCACTCAGATATAGTTCTACTGGTGAGCTTGAGTGAAATATGTTTGAATATAGTTTAGATTGAACTATAAAATATACTCAACAACTCCATTGATTTGATATGATATCGCTATGAGCTCACGGTGTTATATCTGTTTTTCAAGATGCATTCAAAGAAAAAAATAATTGAAATATTGAATCTCTCAAAACAGATATTCTCAGAAACCTCTATCTTCGAACTGAGTCATTTGATCCATTTGTATGATCATATCCGAATTCAAAAGTACTTGATCCAATCAAATCTGCTCTACAAAAACTCAATACAGAAGAACAAATAGCATTAGCAGATTGGTTTTTTGAAATTACTATATGACATCATATTTCAAATAATAGAAATGCCTATAAAGTATACTATGTATTCAAAGGAACTTCTTTTTCTACTCGATTCCATGAGCTTGAAACTACCAGACTCAAAAATGCAGGATATCCCAACGGTTTTATCCTCTAGCAAGGAAGTAGAGTCATATAATAATCCAACATAACATAATAAGAGGTATTCCTATTCGGAATGCCTTTTTTCATGCCTTATGATACAATGGCCATTGCATACCAAGCCATATTCCAAACACTCATCCAAAAATCGCAAAAACCCAAAGGACCTTCTCAGATATTCTCCACCATTTATATATCGACTTGAGCTTGTCAGTACACATGACAATATATCAAACTATATTAATCAAGAGGAAAGCATATAACAACAATTCATTCATATTTATAGAGAAGAGGAAATATCACCTGAAAGATAGTGTCTTCGGCAAAGGGAAACATACGATTCATTACCGCCTAATTGAAACTGTTCTCCATCTCTCACAATTTTCCCATCTTGGATTCGAGCATTGAAATGTGCTCTTTTTCCACACCAACAAACCGTAGGAATCTCTTCGATTACATCAGCCAGTTCAAAAAGTCGCTTTGATCATTCGAATAATTCACTCTTAAAATCTCATTTGAGTCCATAACAGAGAACTGGTATCTTGTAGGTATCAACAATATGCGCAAAAAAATCTACTTGCTCTCTCGTGAGAAAATTGGCTTCATCTATGATGATGGCATCAATATTACTATTTTCTCATCTAAAATCACGAATAAAATCCTCAACAATTCCACATTCTGCCTCTAGTCCGATTCGTGAACGCAGTATCATCTTTCCATCACGAGTTTCAGCTTTTGGCTTGAGGAGAACTGGATTTTGTCATTTTTCGAGATAATTGTATCGTACCATGAGCGTATTGGCTGTTTTGGAACTTCACATAGCACCATAACGGTAATAGAGTTTTGCCATATTATATTAAATTAAAGTTTATTTCTGAGGAGACTACTTTTCCATACATCCGTCTCAAATCCATCGATACGCACTATCTGCATATGTGGGAAGAGTTCATGGATTTTCTCTTCTGGAACTCGCTGATCGTATCCAAAAGCAAGAATATCTGGTTGATAAGTTCGAAGTGGTGCAAATATATCATGCTCATCACCGAGAATCACATGAGCAGATGGTAGGGCGGATTGCACATTTGCAAGTCGTTCATTTTCAGAGTGGATTGGAGTTTTTCATTTTCCTGATATCACACGGTGATCACGAGCAATTACAACCACACTCGATTTACCGAGTTTCATGGATTCTCTCAGATAATATTCATGTCATTTATGGAAAATATCAAAAGTACCAAAACACATTACGAGTGGACGTAGAATTTCTCAGTCAGTTTTCGGGGGAGTTTTGATGCTATTTTTCGCATCTAGATAGTGAGAATCGGCAAACGACATAATACAAAAATAAGTCAAATAGAGGAAAAATGCTGTCAATGTACACAAAAGGTGCACAATTTTTAAAAAACTTTTGACAATAGGTAGTGGAAGGAGTACATTCTATAACACAATATCTTGTATATCTATGTGATACTTCGTCTCATTTTCATCCGTACTCTAGTCGACCACCACTATATGGATTCTATTCAAGTTTCCAAGTATTAATAGGTCGATTTTTTATTTCTTTTTTCACTTACCTTGTATGGCACTCTCGACTATTCGCCGCCGCAATGGCGAACTCACTGATTTTAACCGCACTCGTATCGAAGAAGCAATTCTTGCCGCGGCTAATGCAGTGAATGAATCTGATAAATCATTTATTCCTGCAGTTACTGATTTTATAGTAAAAGATCTCGATCATGTATATGGTGAAATCTTCACGAATCGTATCCCATCTGTCGAGGATGTTCAGGATATCGTGGAACGCAATCTCATGAAGTTCAACAAGTTCGAAGTTGCCAAACAATATATCATCTATCGTGCTAGCAAACAAGAAGAACGCGAAGAGGCACATGTGAAACTCGTGAAAAAATTCGAAAAAAATGGATTTAAGGTAACTAAATCCAATGGGAACAAAGAAGACTTTGACTTCGAAAAAATCGAGAAAATGTTTGGTATGGCAGTAAAAGGATATGAGGAAAATTGTACATTCGATGCACTCATGGAGGCATTCAAGAAAAATATCGTAGAAGATATGAAAACTTCGGATATCGCCAAGCTCCTCGTGAAGACTTGTATCGATCTCGTAACCGTTGAGAATATCCACTGGGAACATGTGGCTGGTCGTCTTGCACTCTTTGATCTCTACAAAAAAGCTGGAAAAAACCGAAATATCTCTCAAAAAGAGATCTACACTGCAGATTCATATCTCGCATTTTTCAACAATTATATCGAGACTGGACTCTACTACAAGGACTTCATGAAACACTATAGTGAAGATGATATCCGCAAAGCTGGGGAACTCCTCGCGAAAAAAGGGAAAGCCACAGATATGAGCTATGGATACACTACCGTTCTCTCACTTGCAAAACGATATCTACTCAATCCTAACAAGGTAGTTCACGAACTTCCTCAGGAACTCTATATGTCAGTAGCCCTCTACTACGCTATTCCTGAAAAAGCTGAGAATCGTCTTGCGT
>JAIESH010000009.1 GCA_019746175.1 Candidatus Altimarinota bacterium | reverse complement strand
TCGAACCCTCGCGGCACCTTGCGGCACCCTACAGGTTTAGCAAACCCGCCTCTTCAGCCACTTGAGTAACCCACCATAAAGTTGATCTAAAAACATCAACGAGCGGATTATAAAAAAAAGGTAAGAAATTGCAAATTAATTTCTTACCTATTATATATATTATTGTACCACCACTACCACCTTTGGTTCCTTTCCTGTTTCATGGAGCATGAGATCCACCGTTTTACGAGAAACAAAATCCGTAAATGATTGTGCGTCTTTGAATCCTGAAAGATCTTTGAGGATATTTCGGATAGCATTATCGAGTGACACCTCAAGTCCAGGAACATTAGCTACTGGAGGGAGTCCGACAGTATCATACTTGATCGTATATCCGGAAGCTTTTTTCGAAATTCCTACCACGAGAACTCCTTGTGATGAGATCTGAAAACGATCATGGAGCTCTTGTTCTCCGGTATATCCCACCATACGACCATCAATAGTAATGAGTTTTTTTGATACATATTGATCAGTCTCTCGCATAGTATCCTTCGTGAATTCAAGGAGTTTACCATTTCGAAGTACTGGGACATGATCTTTTGCATAGCCGAGATCGTAGGCATTTCGAGCATTACCACGGAGCATATGAGGAAATCCATATATAGGAATATAGAATTCAGGATTGAGCATCGTGATCATCTTTTTTGTATCTTCTTCTTTCGCATGTCCTCCAGCATGGATCTCTGACTCTTTATAATGATGGATCTTTGGTCCCTGTTGAGTAATGAGATCAAAGAGTCCTTGTACGGCTCGCTCATTACCAGGAATAACTGATGAAGAGAAGATGATAGCATCATCTGACTTAAGAGTGGTATCTTTTGATTCACCTGTTACGATACGCATGAGGGCTGCATAGCGTTCCCCTTGTGCACCTGTACAACAGATGGTTACTTCATTATCTGGGAGCTTCGCAGCATCAGACATAGAGATGATCGTTCCTGGCTTCGGTCGTACATATCCGAGCTTGATTGCAATATCGATATAGTTATTCATCGATCGACCGAGGAGTACTACCTTACGATTGTATTTCTCTGAAGTCGAGATAATGAGCATCACGCGATCAATAATTGATGAGAATGTTGCTGTAATGACACGACCAGGAGATTTTTCAAAAATTTCTTCGATAGAGTGAATAACTGCAGATTCAGAGATCGATGAACCGAGAAGATGGGCATTGGTTGAATCAGAGAAAAGTCCACGAACTCCTCTTTGACCGAGAGCCTCAATCCATTCATAATTCGTTGATGGACGATTTGGAAGTGGTGTTTTATCAAATTTCCAGTCACCCGTATGAACAAATCGACCTACTGGGGTTTCAATCAATAGTCCTACTGAATCTGGAATTGAGTGATCCACTACAAATGGAGTAATCTGAAAATGTTTACCCATCTGAACTGGACGATACCTGACATATTCTGAAAGATGAGTTAAAGTTGCCTTCATATCTCCTTGCTTCATCTTGATGAGTTCATATGCCATCGCAGTAGCATAAAGTGGAGTATTGCGTCCAAGTTGCTCCATGAGATAGTAAATCGCTCCAATATGATCAATATGTCCGTGTGTGATTCCTACTCCCACGATTTTCTTACCACGACAATAGGTAAGATCTGGTATAGAACAATTGATACCATATTGGTATTGGTCAGCGAACTGTAATCACATATCGATGATAATCATCTCATCTTCGTATTCAAATCCCATACAGTTGAGACCTACTTGTTCTGTTCCACCAAACGGAATAACACGAAGTGTACCTTTTTCAAGAGGTTTTGCTCGTTCTTCTGGAATATGAAGAAATTTCTTTACTGCCTGAACAGGAGTAAGAAATGGAAAAGATTTTTTTGGACGAAAGCTATCTTCAAAGATAAATGATTCACCAGGTTTTACATTGGTGGCGAGTTTTTTACCTGAATCGAAGAAGCTACGAAAGCTCGGCTTCCGATCTCATTGTGGTTTTTTTCCAGTATTATTCTGGAATTTATTATTTTGCATAAAAATGTTTGTTAAAATTTAATTAAATTGTTTGTTTTTAGATTTTTTTATTTATCTAATAAGACTCTATTTCTTATTGGAGTTTTCTATTTTTTCCTCTTTCTTTTTACGAGTTTTATTATTCTGTCGACAATATTTTTGGAAAATTAGAAACGCTTGTGAGCATTTCTAATTTGAAAAATGAGTCAAAAACAGAATTAAAAACGAATAAATCAAAAGAAGAATTTTTGATACTTTTGATTATAAAAGTATACAATTGATTTATCTCTGTATCACGATCGGCATAACAACTGGAGTACGACCCGTGAGAAGATAACAATACTTCGTGATCTCTCGACGAAGACATTGAACCAATTCCCCTCGTTCAATCTTTGGATTTTCAACGAGAATTTTTTCATAAGTAGAACGAATTCCCTTAAGGATTTCCTTGTGGATATACATCATCTCATAAGCATGTACGAATCCGCGAGAATCGATAAAAATATGTCCAGCAATAGTACGAGCTCGACCATCTTCTTCGAGAGTAAAAATAAGAACTCCATTATCCGCAAGTTGTTCTCTGTCTGTGAGTGCATATCCTGCAACAACACCGATCGAGAGTCCATCGACAAAAAAAGTATCAAAAGTGAACTTCATCGCATGACGAGAAAATACTCATGATTTTAGTGAAACTACTTCACCAGGAATAAACGAATCAGTACCAAACTTGAATCCATCAGTCGTAATTTGACACTCAAGAGAGAGCTTGCTGGCGATATCTACAGAAGAGATAGTGAGATGAGGAAAAACGAAAGATGAAGATTTTGCTCGAAATCCAAGTGATGGAGCTACATCATTGTCAGCAAGAATACACTCAATATCACCAATCCTACGAGTCGTAGATACATCCGCAAATAACTCAAAAAATCTACAAGATTCAAGAAATTCGGTATTTTTTATATTATTGCGAAATAATGCAATAATATCACGAGTAGCATAAATAGGAGGAAATCCAAG
>JAIESH010000044.1 GCA_019746175.1 Candidatus Altimarinota bacterium | reverse complement strand
GAATCTCACAAGACAAAAGTTGGACACATGACTCTTGCTCAACTCAAGACGATTGCTGAAGGAAAGATGCCAGATCTCAATGCTAATGATCTCGATCACGCTATGTCTATCGTAGCTGGTTCTGCTCGTTCTATGGGTATCACTACTGACCTTAAGAAATAGTTACCAATCAAATTGCTAGATCTTCTAGCAATTTGTTTTTGGCGCTATCGTCTAGTGGTTAGGACACGGGATTCTCATTCCCGGAACCGGAGTTCGATTCTCCGTAGCGCTACCAAGCAAACAATTTTAAAAATCCCCCATTCGGAAGAGTAGGGGATTATTTTATCTCATTAAATGATCTATTTGTTGCGATTGATAATACTTACCAAAAATAAGACAATAGCAACTACGATTAAAATGTGAATAAAACCACCAATGGTGTACGAAGATACGAGTCCGAGTGCCCAGAGTATGAGAAGAAGTATGGCGATATTTTGTAACATAACATAAAGATAAATATATACGAACTTCCATTATAGAAGACTTGCAATAAATAAAAAAAACAAATTCTATACAAAGAATATTTTCAACAATAAATACTCTTAATCCCCCATTCGTGAGTAGTGGGAGATTTTATTTTGCTAAAATGAATTCTCTTTATAAAATATATTTATTACTCATAATGCTTATCGCATGGATATTTTTATTTCACTTATTTCCATTGTTCTTGGATTGGTATTGCTTACTTTTGGAGGAAATGTACTCGTAGATGGTGCTGTATCGATTGCCAAGAAATTTGGAATTTCTGAGGCTATTATTGGTCTTACTATTGTAGCGATTGGTACAAGTATGCCAGAACTTATCGTATCCGTTCTTGCGAGTATCTGAGGAAATCCAGAGATCGCTATCGGAAATGTACTGGGTTCCAATATTGCTAATATATTTTTTATACTCGGGCTCAGTGCATGTATTGCTCCAATAGCACTTTCACGTACAACAAGATTTTTTGATCTTCCAGTTCTCATAATTGTAACGTTGCTGTTTCTCGTACTTGTTAGTGATGTATTACTTGATGGTGGATCCATGAATGTGATTGGTCGAATTGACGGAATGATACTCATGGCGGTGGCACTAGCATATATACTTTATTCAGTGAAACATAATAATTTTGTACCTGATGAGAGTGAGGTGGTAGAAAATATTGCTTCACCCTGGAAGGCAACATTATGGATTTTTTCTGGAATTGCTGTTCTCTTTATTGGTTGAAAAATCCTCGTAGATGGTGCAGTGGATATTGCTAAATTATTTGGTTTATCTGAGGCGATTATCGGACTTACGATTGTAGCTATCGGTACGAGTATGCCAGAACTGGCAACATCAATCATCGCAGCACGACGAGGAAATGCTGACATTGCCGTATGAAATGTGGTTGGTTCTAATGTAATGAACATTCTTGTGATTCTAGGTATTTCATCTTTTATTGCACCACTTCCATTTGCAGATAGCTCGTATGTAGATCTCATGGTGTGACTTCTCGGACCTATTGTATTATTACTGCTCTCTCTTGTGTGGACGAGAAATTCTATTTGAAAAAAGGATTGAACAATTTTGATGGCTATTTATTTTATATATCTGGCATATTTAGTTTCTCTTGAAATGATGTAACAGGGTATTTTTTTAGATTTAAAATCCCCCAAATTTGGGGGATTTTATTTTTCAGATATGACCGTATCATCTTCAGCGAATTTAACTCCAGGTACATCTTTTTCAGAATTAAATATTTTTAAGCTGTCATCGGGAAGGGCTCATGGTGTACGTAATTCAGAGAGAATATCTTCAAGGGTTTCGAGTATGAGTTTTTGCGTATGGATTTGAGCATTGATTTTCATGTACCAGCAATATACTTCTCGTATAATGAAGAAGGCAATAATAATTAATAAAAATTCAATACTAAAAAAATTATATTTTGAAAAGTCGAATTGAAGCGTAGAGAGAAATTCAAACATATGAGACAGTTTTAAGAATATACTCTATATTATCCAAAAAATCTAAAGTCTCAACTTCTATATGAGAATGAATAAAAAAATGAATAATTATATTTGCAATGTTTTAAAAAATCTATAGGGTTAGAGTAACATTTTTAAATGTTTATTTTTTTACTGACTACATTTATTAAATATGAATCAATCTTGCGATACAAAACCATTCTTTAATTCCTGCCATCCATACATTATGATCGGCTGTATTGTATCTTGTTTTATCTGTTCAGCAGTTATGATCTGGTGAGTATATGCTATGCGAGTAGATATCATTGAGATGAAAAATCTCATGAATAAACCCCTAGTGGGTATGAATATGTCGTCTATGGATATGTCTGATCCTATGTCGATGAGCATGCGTGATATGGGCATGATGCTCGAGTGACAAACAGGAGATGCTCTAGATAGATCATTTCTTGAAGGCATGATTCCACATCATCAATGAGCCGTTGATATGGCAAAATATCTTGTAAATGCTAAACACCCAGAGCTTAAAAAAATGGGACAAGAAATCATCATTGCCCAAGAGAAAGAAATTGCTCAAATGAAGCAATGGATGATGGATTGGTGATACACAATGAATGCCAATAGTTCATCATCTATGTCACCACAAGAAGAGATGATGCGAGATCATTGTAAAACTATGCCAAGTATGGCAGGTTGTGAGAAATATCGATAATTTCTTCCATTATTCTTTCAAATCTCCTACGTAAAAAGTAGGAGATTTTTTATATCCAACTATTTTCCCTGAGATCTTTTCTAAATATATGAATACATATCGTATAAAAATTCTTTTATGCTAATGCATCCTTGACTTTCTGGAGCTCTATTTCTAATGTCCTGATCTCTTGCTCGAGTCATCTTATAATCTCAGTAACTGCCCGTTGGTTATCACGATAAATTGCATCAGATATCTCATAATCTCTTCCTCTATCGAGTCATCATTCGAAGCGTTTCGCAGTTGGTAAGTTATTTTCTATGCCAAATCTATCTATTCT
>JAIESH010000089.1 GCA_019746175.1 Candidatus Altimarinota bacterium | reverse complement strand
ATTTTCTTGCGAGATCGTAGGCTCTTTTTCCATCGATATGAATCGCTGAATACTTTGGTGGTATCTGAGATTTTTGCGATTCTATATATTTTTTAAGTTCATCATCTGAATGTGGTATGACTTTTGAGATATCACAAGATATTGGATCTGATTTGCCATCTAGATCAAATGAAGGAGTAAATATACTGATATCAACCGTAAATCGATATCTTTTTGTTTGATTCTCGAGTCGAGAAATCAGTTTGGTGCTATCATCTGTGGCAATCACCATGCATCCATGAGCCAGTGGATCAAGAGTTCCAGTATGTCATATTTTTTTTATTCCTGTGATTTTTCTGATGCATCGGATCAAGTCAAAGCTCGTATAACCGATGGGTTTATTGATAAGGTAAAACATTACTTTTTTAAATTAAAAACTCTATAAAATTATAGAGTTTAATTGAGATAAAACGAGAATTATTTGTCTGATAATTCCGGATAAGTAGCCGTTCTTGGGTGAGATAAAAATCTTGGTGGATGAGTCCAGCTAAATTTACCATCTCTTATGAGTCCTCCTTCACTAAAGATATTGAAATATCAGAAGTTAAATAATACTCGTCCAACAACATTGGACCGGCTGATAAAATGAGCACTTACTTCTACTCAGAAACAATTTTGAAAACATTGCCTTGAATCTGCTGAATTTTGTCTATTATCACCCATTACCCAATAGGTATTTGGTGGAACTAAGAATTGATTGCTCTCGATGTAGTCCGGTAGATAAGTGTGTCCACTGTTTGAGAGCATGAGATAGGGTTCTTTTAGTGTAACAAATGTATCACTACCAGCTACTTGTAATTGTACGGTTCCATTTTCAAACTTGATAATATCACCAGGGAGTCCGATAACTCGCTTGATATAGTGTTCACGATTTTTATCTACATGGGGCTTGATGACTACTACATCACCACGAACAGGATCACCTACATGAATTGGGATTTTTTTCCAGATAGAGAGTAGGGTAGATCCAACACTTCACTTGATTGAGTCATTATTATCGCTTGCAAAATCAAGATAAGAAAATTTATCTACTAAAATAAATTCTTTATCATGGTAACTTGCCTCCATCGAAGCTCCATTGATCTGAAATGGAGTAATAATGAAACTCCGAATAAAAAATACAATTATCAAAATAACTACAAAATCTCGTAGGAATGTTATAAATTCTGAAAATGTAGAATTTACTTCTGAAAGATCGTTTTCTGAAAATTCTGAGTCATGGTGATGGTGGTGCTTGGACATAGATAGGGATTTAGATTTTAGGGTTGAAAAACCATGGCATGATTTTTTATTATCCGTGACATTGTTTATACTTTTTTCCACTACCACATGGGCAAGGATCATTTCTTCATACTACTGGCAATGTTGGCTCTGTTTTTTTATTATCATCCACTCGAATAGAATGAATTTTTGGAGGATGATTTGAATGAAGCATTGATATTGGAGTTGTATCATCATTTCCTATTTCTGGGTCAACATGACTCGCTTGAGCTCATTCAAGATAGCTACTGAGTAGTGTTTCTTCTAGGTTTACAGAATCAATCGATTCTTGTGCCTTTGCTGTGAGGAGTCACTTGATAACTCTATGTTCGACAGTATGGATCATAGCGACAAAGTGATCGAATGCTCTTTCTTTGTAGATGACGAGAGGATTGCGTTGTGCATATCACTCAAATGCAACTTCTTCTCGAAGATGTGCCATACGATCGATATGTTGCATCCAGAGTTCATCTATAGCCGCAAGTGTGAGTCTTCTTTCGAATTCTGCAAATTGCTCTTCAGTTCCACTATCTCGAAGGAGTTCTATTTTTCCAGCAAGGAGAGTTTTGGTAACTTGTATGAGGGATTCAGTATTTGTCACACTTTCAAAGTCTTCGATTTTGGCAATTATTGCTTCTGCAAAATTATTGATCTCATTAACTGCTACGGCTACCTGATCTGGATCTAGAAAGTTTGATCCGCTGCCATCATGATTGAGTGCTACGATCCTCTCAGCTTCACTCTCTATCATCTCAACTACCTCACTGTGGATATCTGCTCACTCGAGGATACGATTACGTCTCGCATAGATGGCGAGTCTATGTTGATTGAGTACATCATCGTATTCGAGGATATGTTTTCGTATATCAAAATTACGACCTTCAACTTGTTTTTGGATTGTAGTGATATTTCTCATAAGAGCCTTTGACTCGATGAGTGGATCATGTTCTGGATGTGATTCAAAACTCGCGAGAATAGAAAAGAGTCTATTTCCACCAAAGATACGCATGATATCATCTTGTGGAGAGATCATGAATTGAGACAATCCAGGATCTCATTGGCGACCAGATCGTCCACGGAGCTGATTGTCGATGCGACGAGTTTCGTGTTTTTCTGTACCGATCACAAACAATCCTCCGAGTGTATACTCTTGAGATCCAGCAGCTCCATCTATTTTGACAGTTCACTCGAGCGTACGAACGCGATCATCGATCTTGATATCCGTACCACGACCAGCCATATTGGTTGCAATAGTGATAGCTCCGTATTCTCCAGCTGCAGCGATGATGTCAGCCTCACGAGAATCTTGCTTGGCATTGAGCACATTGTGCGGGATACTGAGTTTTGAGAGAAGATCAGAGAGATATTCACTCTTTGCTACACTCACAGTACCAACGAGTACTGGTTGTCATTTTGCATGGAGAGCCTCGATCAGTCTCACAATATAGTCAAATTTTCATTTTTCACTACGAAATAAGAGATCTCCACGATCAATACGACGAATTGGTTTATTGGTTGGGATCTGGATAACTTCAAGTGAGTAGATCTTGTAGAACTCTTCTTCTTCAGTCTTTGCTGTACCAGTCATTCCAGAGAGTTTTTTGTATAATCTGAAATAATTCTGGAATGTCACTGATGCAAGAGTGCGAGACTCTTGTTGCACA
>JAIESH010000118.1 GCA_019746175.1 Candidatus Altimarinota bacterium | reverse complement strand
AAAATCTGGAAAAGCGGAAGATGCAATGATGAATGCTCCGGCTGAAGTGGATGAAATCCAACTTCGTGAGCTTCATATTAAGATCCGAGAGAGTGGGAAATAATATTTTGACAAATGTATTAATTAATCTAAAATTCGAGAATATATATTTCTCGAATTTTTGTTTTTTTAAAAGTAATCATATGTCTTATATTAAGAGTCTCAGTTGAATGGAAAATACCCCAGAATTTAATATGGTGGCGCATAGGACTGATAATACTTGGGATTTAGGAAAAAGATTTCCTACTAGCCTCTGACATATTGTCACAAAAATTCTTGATATGAATTTGATTATAGAACTTCCTAATGGAAAAAATATACCTATTTTTACTGATCATCATGAAGTAAATAGGGTTCTATGAATTACTATGGCACAATATCATGAAAAACCAAATTCTGATATAATGAGCGATTTTCCTACTAGGATTTATCAACAGAAAGTTTGTACAATAATTGAAAAAGAGGTCTTAAGTAAATATAGGGAATTTACAGATGATTTTTTTCGAATGAATGTGCTTTGAATGCTAGAAGACGATTCTTCGCTTGATGATTTATTTAGAGAGATACATGAGCTCCAAAACATGGGCATAGATGATATTACTGATGGTTTTTGTGATTCTTTGAATGATTTTATATTGAGAAGATTTTTTCACTTTGGCTTGAGCAATCGTTCAGCGATTGATTCTTTTAGGAAATTACCTGAACGGGAACGCCAGGAATTTAGTTTAGAAAAAATAGATTTTGAAGAATTAATTCGACGCTTTAGCTCATTTGTAGTATATAGACAATGGAAGAAAGATTCTTCCAATAGATATGTTCAATCTTCTTATATATTAGATTTAGAAAATCATATTCAACCACTTTGGCTCGTGTATTCTTATCGTTGAGGATATGGATGTAGACATAAACCATGAGTCCAGGATCAATTTAGAAATACAAGATATCTTTAGTTTTATAAAACTCACCTCTTTGAGAGTCGATCACCAAAAATAGAAACGATATAAAACCTCGTTTCTATTTTATTTATTTTCTCAAAAAATTATCTTACTGTACTCCTTGTTCGAAATATGATGTTTATATAATGAGAGGTAATCTCTATACAATACAATCCACCACTCAGTTTTCTATTATTTCAGAGAAATGAGGTGATGATAGATATACAATAGCTATTTGAAAATCCTCATTCACTTGGGGATTTTTCTTGGATTTGTCTTTGCTATTATCTCGTATATGTATACGATGAAGTTATGAATACATTTCTCATCATCCTCGCTGTCGCACTCATCGTCTGGATAACTGGAACTCTCATCGTAGTGCGCTGAATTGAGGAACCTGCATATATCGTCGTCGAGAAACGAGATGGATATGAGATACGAGAGTATAGTTGATATATCGTTGCTGAGGTGGAGGTTGAGTGAGATATGTGAACAGCACTCAGTGATGGATTCCGTCAATTGGCTGGATATATCTTCGGAGGGAATACCTCACAGACCGCGATCAAGATGACGGTCCCAGTGATGGATACAACCAAAGCATCTGAACCAATCGCGATGACTGCACCGGTTATGGATACGGTTTCGAGTAGTGGAAAACATATCGTAGCATTCACTATGCCAATTAGCTATTCGCTCGATACTCTCCCAAAACCTGATAATGCGAATATTCGCTTTATATCAGTAAAGCAGTCTCGAAGAGCTGTACTACAGTATAGTTGGTATGCAACGGAGTCGAGAGTAGCAGCCAAGAAAAAACTCCTCGAAGAGTTTCTCGTTCGAGATAAATATAGTATAAAATGAGAGTTGATATCCGCACAATATAATCCGCCATTTAGTTTTCCGCCACTTCGGAGAAATGAGGTGATGGTAGATATAGAGTAATACACATAAAAATCCCTTTATATTTTGAAGGGATTTTTAAAATAAATTGACACTTATATCATTATACTTAGAATATAATTCTATTTTTCTAATGCTATAGATATGAATACACCTCAATTAGATACATCTCTAGAAACACTCAGATCATCAGTATCTCATATACAGTGGCAAGCACTCAAAGATCTGGCTCATAGGGGATTAAAATTTCCACTAGAATTTCGATGAAAAAATCGAAAGAATAAAATAGTATTATCTCAGGCTTTTAAGGCCCTTTTGAAAGAAAATAATCTCTCAGAGGAGGATGGTAGAGAATTGTACTACCAGCTTTATATGAATGAGTCATCCGCAATAGAGGCTAAAAAAATTATATCACAAAATATTGATCTCATATTGAATAATGTGATGAATAATCAAGTGAGTCCTGATTTACTCAAGGTAAATTGGAAATGATTGTCAGAATTAGCTGATCATGGAGCTATTCCAGAGGGATTTGGACTCATTGCAAATAATACATCTGAATATTCTAGTACGATATTGATGCTGGTTGATAGAATACAAAAAACAACAAAAGATATCGATGAGCTCTTATCAAATAATGCTGAAAAAAAAGTGGCATCAGAATATATTGATTCACTGATATATTGGCGTGCTACTGGTATGAAAAATGCACCAGAAAAACCAAAAATCAGTACTAAGTTATCAGAGTTAGCATATACACTCGCATTTCAAAATTATTCAGATTATAGTCTTCCATTTGAAAAAATTGAAAATCAAAATAAACTTGAAGATTAATTAATTAAAATAATCCCTCGATTGCGAGGGATTATTTATTAGATGAGTTTTTCTATATCTTTTTTGAGAGTAAGAGGAGTAGTAGTTGGTGCATATCTCTCAACTATATTTCACTCACGATCGATGAGGAATTTTGCAAAATTCCATTTGATGGCATCACCGAGAATCCCTCATTTTTGTGACTTGAGAAACTGGTAGAGTGGGTGAGTATTCTCTCCATTTACATCTATTTTTGCAAATAG
>JAIESH010000015.1 GCA_019746175.1 Candidatus Altimarinota bacterium | reverse complement strand
AGTTGCGATGATGTTCTTAACTTATTTTGGTGTTCAACTAAAGAGGCTTGGTTTCCTTTAAACCATGCCGTTCTATTTAAAGTTAGAAGTATTTAGTTCACCCCATGAAGATTTTGAATTTACTTTCTAGGTAAGTTATAACCTTCATAAGTGTTATAACAAAGAAGCTTTTGACCACCAATAAATAGAATCTGACTATTGGTACTAAGGCACAAATGTTAACACTTTTCTATCGAACAAATTAAAAAAGTATTATAAGTTTATAACAGAGTGTATCTAAAGGAACGTCGTCTCGTGTCCCCTGGAATAATTATAGGGTTATAATGATTGTCTCTTATTGCTCGAATTCGGAAACTCAGAAGAACTCAAAAATAAAACCGATAAAATAGAGAAGAAATATCAAACAAAATTGATAACTGGAACAAATCCTATTTTAGAAAAAACTAAAAAACAACTCGATGAATACTTTGCTGGAAAGAGAAAAATTTTTGATATACCTCTCTCTGTGGAGGGTACGGATTTTCAAAAGAAATCGTGGGATGCACTCCAAAAAATCCCATATGGTGAAACTCGTAACTATAGCGAACAAGCCCACATGACATGAAGCTCAAAGGCAGTCCGAGCTATCGGATGAGCTAATCACAATAATCCGATCGTCATAATAGTCCCCTGTCATCGTGTGATCGGAAAAAGTGGTAAACTCGTCGGTTATGGCGGAGGAATTGATAGGAAAATATGGCTTCTAGAGCATGAAAAAAATAATATCTAACCTAAAAAAATATGTCAGACTCACCCATGACTGTTGATGCATTTGGAAATACCCTCTCATCAGGAGACAACATACAGCTCACACAACAACTCGATGTAAAAGGAACAAAAATCTCTCTCAAAAAAGGAACAAAAGTCAAAAATATCAGACTCACTGATGATATAGAAGAAATCACAGCTAACACTCCAGAGATCAAGTGACTCGTTCTCAAAACTTGTTTTGTGAAAAAAGTAGATTAAAGAGTAATATGAAACATCAGATATCACTCTGGTGTTTTTCCTGGTTGTAACTTGCCTCCATACTTGAGTACGAGTCTTCCTGAGATTTCATCATCTGGATGGACTCGATATTTTACATAGGTATAGTAGGTATTTTCCCGTATCCAATCGAGCATAGCGAGAAATGCCTCGGTACCGTATCATTTTCATTCTTCATCTTCTCTGATCCAGAGATGGATACTAGAATAGTCAGAATGTGTATCCGTCAAAAATATAGCTCAGAGAAATTTTCCAGTTTCTCTATCGATAATAAAATTATAAAACTCTTCAGCATTTCCCATCGAGATCAATATAGACTTCACAAAAACTATCGTTTCTTTATAATTAAAATGCTTTGTATTGATCCAAGAGTTTCGATTGGCTTTATTGAGTTCCCATGCAAACTCTTTGATATCCACGATGCTATCGAGCGAGAACGGCACAACAATACACCGTTGTGTTTCGATGTATTGATATGCGAGGTCGAGATATGGATTTTTGAGTTGGATCATTTTATGACAAAAATGTCTAGAAAATAAGAAAAATACTCAAAATAAGAGTCTGAGAATGAGCCAATTTATAGCTATGGGGTCATCATAGCACATTCATCGAAAAAATGGAAATTTTGAAACTCGAAAATAGTAACTTTACAACACATAGTCCCCTATGGTGAAGTATTTTAGTAAAATTTTTGAAAAAAGTTTGCATTAATAATTATTTTTATATACTACCTTGTAGTACATAGTACTATATAAAAATATAATTATGGTAAAAAATAATGAAGATACACTCAAGATAACCACTCAGATGCGAAAATGAATACTCGAATATACTATTCTATCGATCATTGGTAAAGGTGAATCTTATGCCTCGGACATTCTCGAAAAACTCAAGATCAACGAGCTCCTCGTCGTCGAGTGAACCCTCTATCCCCTACTCACTCGTCTCAAAGATGATGGTCTCATATCATACTACTGGGTAGAGTCCTCATCAGGACCACCTCGCAAGTACTATCGTCTCACTGAGTACGGATCCGAAACACTCATCATCATGAAACATGTTTGGGAAAATCTCGCCAAAGCTGTCAAAAATATTACCCTATAAAACCCCTCCTATGACTCAATATACCCTACTCGGGAAAACCTACGAAATCCCAAAAACTTCTGCTGATTTCCTAGATTCATATATCAAACGACTCAAGACATATATATCACATAATCATATATCAGAGAGTTATCTCGATGATATTCTCGAGCGAATGGGTGACAAGCTCACTCAACTAGAAACCGAATCTCCAATCAAAAATACTGATATCATAAAGATAGTAAATGATATCGGAGAGGCGGAAGATATTTTTCCAAAAGAAGAAATAAAATCAGAATCCAAAACTACACATCAAAATACACCACAAAAATCCCTCAAACGAGATACAGAAAATGCGATCTTATTCTGAGTTTGTGCTGGGATTGCTCGACATCTCTGAGTAGAGGCACTCTGGATCAGGATCTTATTTATTGTATTTACATTTACGGGGTGAGCTGGGATCATTATCTATATTTTTCTGATTATTCTCATGCCATCAGACAAAAAACATGAGAAAAAACTATCAAAAGATAGTGACACTGGAATCATCAATCACCTCTCGTCTATGGTGGGATCATCATTTCGATGAGTGTTCAGACTTTTTCTCATTATCATATTTGGAGCGATCGGATTTGCTATGATCGGTATATTTATAGCTTGAGTAACTGTTTCTGGCATACTCTTATGAGGGAGTTTTGAGATAGGAAATCAACAATATCTCACCAATGTTTCAGATGCACTCCGCATCGCTATACCACTACTCACGACCATGTCTCTCGTGATCGTAGTAGCGATATTTGCCAATAT
>JAIESH010000037.1 GCA_019746175.1 Candidatus Altimarinota bacterium | reverse complement strand
CCTCAAGTAGATATCATACCAGATATAGCGAGTTTTGTTGATGTTTTTGTAGGAACAAGTATCAAAGAAAAATATATTCGAAATAGCCAAAATAAAAATATATCTGGATTCTTTGGATGGATTGGGTCTCAGTTCTAAATTTTAGAAAATTTCATTTTTTCAAATGAATATCTCTTTCCCTGTTTACTTAACTCGTTTATGAAAGAAAGTATTGTCCTCTCCGCTTGGGAGATGGTCACACAATTCCATTCTCTAAAAAAACTTAATTTTATCCCATCATTTATGGGAATGTTATGGCTATTTGTGATACTCTTTTATCAGCTCACATTTAGTTATGTATATATTTTTGATAAAAAAGATGAGGCATTAGAAGCGCTTTCAAAATTTCTACATACTGATTACTTCGGGGAAACACTCGCTATACTCGCAAGTATATTTATACTCTACATGCTACTTGAGCCTATCGCAACAGGTGGTATCATTGAGATGATGCACTCCTACAAAGAGCATAAATGAACAAAAAATAGACGATCTTGGCAATGATTTTTTGATGGACTCAGACACTTTTTGCCAATATTTGAGGCACATAACCTTACTGCGATATTTCGCCCATTATCTATAATAACTTTCTATATTCTTTTGCTGAGAATATTTGGACGAGAATACTTGAATCCTATTAGCGTAATAATGGGGATCTATCTCCTATTTGCTTTTTTTATAAATATTTGTTTTGCCTACTCAAAATTCTTTATTATTTTTGAGCATAAGAAAGCCATCGAATCACTCTCTGCATCAACAGGTCTAGCACTACGAAATATCGGCATTACCGGAAAACTCTATTTTACAATGATTCTCCTCTATTTGCGTACTATTTTGGTTGCCATCATATTTCTCGTAATTCCCTTTCTTATATCGAGTTTCCTTGCATTCTTACCAACTATCCTGGCAATAAAAATATTTTTTCTAATGATATTTCTTATTATCTCTGTTGTTCTTTTTATATTTATAGTACATTTGAACTCAACACTGGAGATATTCGTAGAGGCTACTTGGTATGAAGCATATATGTTCTGTAAGGCTGAAGAAAAATGAAGTATCCATGACGACCATGGGCATAGTGATGGACACCACGATGATCACTGACATCATGATAGTCATGGGCATGATGCCCACGGACATAATGATCACCACGACGACCACGGGCACCACCACTAGACTTCTATATCACTAAAATCCTCTTTTTTGCTATCCTGCTTATACTCATGGATAGCATTTTTTATAGCGAGCAATCCGATGAGAGATGCATATTTACGACGAGGTGATATATCAGTGCCAATATTTTCATGGATAAATGATTCATTGAGCATGAGGATATCGTCAATATGGGTTCATTCGAGTATCTCGCCTGTAAACGAGACACATGCTGTAGCAACGATAGACATATATCCATCAAATGCGAAACGAACCAGTATATCGTTTTCAATAACTAAAAATACCTCAACTACATCAGCACATACCCTATTCGCCTCACGATATCTCACGGTAGCATTTTCTAGGATTTCTTTATTGGGAGGGTTTTTTGAGTATTCGATGATGAGATCAGCAGAATTCATAATAATTATTATTAGATAACAGTAGCCTGAACTAAGGCTGAGAAAAATATATCAATATCCGTAGTGGTATTGTAGATATAGAGACTCATACGGAGAGAACCTCTGAGTCCAAGAGAAGCATGCAAAGGATCAGTACAGTGATGTCCAGACCTTACACAGATTCATTGATCTGCCAAGATCTCTGCAATATCATTTGGATGATGATTTTTAAAGCTAAATGAAAATACTCAGAGACGATTTTTAGTATCAAAAGATCCGATTAATTGTATTTCACTTGGTAAATTTTTGATTTTTGCAAGAGTGTATTCGACAAGGCTTTTTTCATATGACTCAATTTTTGAAAAACCACCAATCGACTCAATATACTCGAGAGAAGCAAGAAGTGAAACGGCTCAAACAATATGAGGTGTCCCAGGCTCATGACGAAATGGTAAACCAGCAGGATCGTATCCAAGCGTAGTTACAGAATTAATTGCACCACCTCAACAGATAGCTGGATCAAGTGACTGGAGTAAGTCTTTTTTTGCAGCAAAAAATCAGATTCCAGTATCACTCATCACCTTGTGTCCTGTTCCAACAAAGAAATCTATTCAAAACTCTGACATATGAGTCTCCATATGAGGAAATCGCTGAGAGCCATCGAGTACCCAGATTGGCCTACTCTCCATAGAATCTAATATGTTTTTGACTCTCTCGAGATCGAGTATCTCCCCAGTAACATTTGATGCTCCAGTAATCGAGATAAGCTTAACTCCCGAAATCTGTTTCTCGATACTAGTATAATCGATAGTACCATCATCATGAAGATCAATCCAATCGATAATAATACCATATTCCGTTGCCAAAATCTGCCATGGAACAATATTGGCATGATGATCAGCCTTGGATAAAAGAATATGATCTCACTGATTCAGTTTACCAGATTTTATGAGTGTTCGAGAGAGAATATTGAAAGCATAAGTAGCATTGTAGGTAAATACAATCTCATGATACGAATGAAGCCCCAGTAAATGAGCTAATTTTGTTTTTGCAAGTTCATAGAGTCGAGATGACTCCATAGAGAGATCATAGGCTCATCGATGGATATTGGCATAATCTGATGCAAAAAATCGCGATATTGAATCAATTACCATTTTTGGCTTTTGGGCACTTGATGCAGAATCAAGAAATACCAAATTTGGATGTGTTGTAAAAATCGGAAAATCGGAACGAAACATAGATACTATAATTATTTTTGAGTAAATCAGCTTTGCGAGCGTATGGAATTGATGATCTGGATATATTCTTGAGCTTCT
>JAIESH010000138.1 GCA_019746175.1 Candidatus Altimarinota bacterium | reverse complement strand
TGGTAACGAATCTAGAAGCTAACAAAAATCTCATATCTGGACTCGGTAGAATCTCAAATCTCAGTATCAATCCAAAAGAAAGAGACCCAAGAGACTATGCATATGGTATATGTGGTTCTGTCGAGATCTATATCCACAATGAGATCGATCATGCAGGAATAGAGCTCGAGAAAGAACGACTCCTCTGACTCATAAATGATAAAAAGGAATATATCCGAACACTAGAAGTTAAACTCTCTAACTCTGCATTTACAAAAAATGCACCAGAAAAAATCATAAGAATAGAGATCGATAAAAAGAATCTCGCTCGAGAACAACTCGAAAAACTCGAAGAAAAATATTCAAAGATCAATGGATCGAAATAATAAAAATTCCCCAATTGGGGAATTTTTATTATTAAACCTGATCTTTAGATTTCTCAAAAACAAGAAATTCGAGGAAGAAAAATTTTTTCGAAAGGAGTTTACGGATAAGTAAATAACTGAGAAATAAATTTTTCTGACAATGAAGATCGAAGTTTTTCAGAAATCCCTATAATCTAAACTCATAATCATCAGAAACAAATTCTCACTTAAGAGACGATAGACATCTCACTGTATTGGTATGCCAATTGGAGTTAGATGATGCATATATGGTTCCATTAGGATTCCCCCATCTAGAAAGTTGACTGATCTTGGTATATTTACCGAGGAATTTATTATTGAATGTTGCCGTCATCCAAGAGAGTCCATCCTGAGGTGAGACGAATTCATAAGTACTACCGCTATCTGTATTTCCGATATTTCCGATATTATATGCGGTCTTAAGTCTATTTCCAAGTGTTGTCTCAGCAAGACCAACACACATCATGAAGCTCGGATCGATCTTGGCATCCAGTGCTGTGTCTATCCACATCTGCCAGTTCTGAAAATCGGGCGCTGCATAAGTAGAAAGTAAATATTTTTGTCGTTCAATTTCTGTTTTTCAGAGAATGTTAAATTTTTTCTTATATTGACTGAGATCAGCACCAGTTCATGACTTGGCAACTATATCAGAGATGAATTTGTCTTGATATACGGCTGGTAGGTCTGCGTAACTGATTCCATCAAGAGAAAAATATCTGAGTGGATCAACACTTTGTTGATTTTTCCAAAGTTCAAAATGAAGATGAGGTCCACTTGTCATCGGTCATGCACCTGGAGTTCATACTGCTCATCCGCTCTTTGCAAATATTTGTCATTTTTTTACAAATTCATCTTTTGTAACCGAAACTTCAGATAAATGCCCATAAACTGTCACAAAACCATCCTTGTGCTTGAGGGCGAGATATGAATACCCTCATTGTTTTGGCTCAAGAACATAAGTAACATATCCATCAGCTGGAGCAGCTATATCAGTTCATTGAGGGGCAGCAATATCGATAGCATCATGTTGGCTATGTATAGCCTTGTAGTAGTCTGGATCACGGAAATATGCAGTTACTCTACGGCTCTCTACTGGCCAATCAAAGATATTTGGAGTATTATCAGCAAATTGCGATCTACTGAGCTCCTTTTCATTTGCAAAAAATTGTCTGATACGAGAACACTCGAGGATCATATCATCTGTTTTTTTAGCATCTCCACAATTGTACTTTGTGAGAAGTGACTCGAGTGATTTTTCATAATTCTCGTTTGCCTTCTTCCAGAGCTCCTCAACTTGAGCCTGAGCTTGCTGTTGTCCGGCAATATACTCGATATAAGCATCTTCCTGTCATTTTGTTATCTCAATGAGTTTCTCTCGTTCTGCTTTTTTGGAAAGTAGCATCGTATTTTGATATTCTAGATCAGATTTGAGTCCTTGGAGTTGAACTTCTTCATTTTTTGTTTGAATCTGAGAAAGGTAATATGATCTTACGAGATCACGATACTCATTTACAAATTTTTGTCACATTTGAGCAACAAGAGTCTTATAGGTAATATCTGAGAGAGAGAAATCAGTATCTTCATCAGTCAGAATCATTCACTTTATGAGATCGATATTACCAGTTTCATCCAATATAGTATTTCCTTCCGAATATATATTTGCAAGATATGACAATATGATTGTCCTATGTTCACGGATTTTTGCCTTCAAGATCAATCCATCAGATCGAAGTTGTTGGATTTTTTGTCGTTTTTCCAAAATACTAGAATTTGCTCTTGCAATAGACTCTTCTGTGCTATGGATGGAATCTAGTAGATTTGTGAGAGCAACTTCGAGTGTAACTCGAATCTCAGTAATATTATCTTTTTTTGCCTGATACGCAGCTTGTACTGTTTTGAGTCTATCTTTGAGTGATTCGAGTCCATTTTTTTTATATTCCTGTTCGAGAAGAACATTGGCATCAGTGATATCCACTGGCGTAGAGTTAAATAATATCTCTTCTTGTTGTGCCTTGAATCTATCGATAATTCTTCATGAATTTGCTGTATCAATAGCACTTCATACTGTTGGAGATAAGTATGATATAACAAAGAATGTAAGTAGAGTGGTAGAGAGTATTTTTCGCATATTTCTATGCTAGCATATTTATCCAAATAATAGCAAATAAAAAGTCCAATTAAGGACTTAAATTTAGTAGATCTTTTTGTGAAAGTATTTTTTATATATTATTGCTCCAGTAAAACAAAAAAATCATTCTTTTTATTCATCCATGCTTGAGATTGGCGAGGCAATTTTGATATATCTTTTTTATTTGCGAGCATATATTTTATTCCTTCCTCGAGAAAAATTGTATTCTGACTTCATTTTACATATACGATGGTATGAGGCTCGATCTTGAGCTCTCGAGCTATCCTCTCTCAGAGATCACGAGAT
>JAIESH010000144.1 GCA_019746175.1 Candidatus Altimarinota bacterium | reverse complement strand
TCAAAACAGTAGATAACCTTTAAAAAAATATGGCTCGAATTATTTTTGGCATCTGTGGAATCTCATATGGACATCTAAATCGACAAAAGAATATCGTACAAAAATTGTTGTATGAGGGTCATCATCTACAAATATTTACTTTTGGAGCATGACCAGATTATTGTTCTCATCACTTTCCTGAAATCACTATACATGAGGTTTCAGTACCATGGATAGTTTGTGATAAAAATGGTATAGATTTTCTAGAAAGCGCCAAAAATCATACAAACCAGGATGGAGATGCATTCAGAAAAAACTTTTCTGCTATGCACCAAGCTATTATAGAATTTGGGGCAAAACCAGATCTCATTATATCGGATTATGAACCAATATCTGCACAGTTCGCGTACGCTACAGGAACCGCACTTATGACCTCTGATCAACAAAGCAAATTCACATTCCTACCATATGAAGAAATAGATTGATTTTCAAACCTAGAAGAAAAATGAAGACTAGATCTTTTCTTCCCAAAAGCAGAAAAGAGAGTGGTATGTTCTTTTTTTAAACTTTGAACCAAGCCTCCAAAATTCTTGCAGGTAGTTCCACCAATTATAAAACACGAAATACAAAAAATTCGCCATTTTCGTAAAAAAACTAAACCCCATCTGATTCTCTTATATCAATCATCTATGATGACATTTGGTCAGCCACCAGATGAAATATGTGATATAGTCTCTAAAATTCCCAATCAGGAATTTGTTGTATATTCCCCTTATTATCAAGAGTTCCAGAATTCAATCGAAAAACGAAAACTTACAAACATACATGCATATCCAATTGGAAATGCCACCTTTGAGGAACATCTCACATATACCAAATGAGCTATATCTACTGCAGGTCATAGCTTCATCTCAGAATTGATGTATCTAGGTATACCTGTCTATACAACACCTCTTCCTATTTTCGAACAACGAAAAACCGCAAAAGTAATAGCTGATAGTAAATTCTGAGTTTCAGCACCTTGAATTCAAGAAGAGCTTTTAAGATATTTTATTAGAGAATTAGTCACTTTCTCTGAAAATATCCAAAATGATACTTCGATACTGCTTCGTGGAAATGGAACTAAATCAATCCTACGAATTATTCATCAATTACTAAACAATCCTCATGCAAGCAAGAATTAGTTCACTCTGAAAAAATATAGCGATCATTTCACAATGATATGAAGTCTATGGGCTCCTATGACAGTCAAAACTCTTGAATACACTAGTACCAGCAGCCACCTTGCTTCAATACGAGGAGAATATGTTATATGAATTTATTATCATACATGTTCAATCTAGTGAACAAAAAATTATCAGAAATGGTATCCATTTTGAGATATATGATGACTGGTCTCAGGGTATACCTGGCTACACCATCTTTTTTATCTATAAGATGTTTGATATTCTCTATCAAGAAGATAATCTCATCGCATTTCATGCTTCTGCTGTAAGCCTTAACTGAAAAGGTATATTATTTGTAGGTAATCCTGGATCTGGAAAAACATGAGTAATGCTAAATCTAGTATTACATCACGGGGCCAAATTCATCTCCAATAATAGAACTGTCATACGAAATTGAGGGAAATGACCTGAGATAATCTGAGGGACTCAGAGTATCTCTATACGCAAAGAAGACGTAATGAGATACCATAAATTCATCTCACCAAACGTGATACATGAGATATCTGTAACTGGATTTCAACTTTTTCATCCAGATGAACTATCAATTCAGCATATTGATCCAGAACAATCCCCACTGAAACTTGATTTGATTATATTTGTAGAATTAAAAGACTGAATTAGTCATATATCACATCTCAATTGGGAATCTGCCGTATATCGAGCATATGAAAATATATCAAAGACCCAATGGGGGGAATGCCTTTTATTTAATGGCAAATTACCAGCACCCATACTTGAGAAGATGGAGGGGCCCGAAATACGATTAGATCATCTAAGAGAACTCCTAAAGACAACAACATCAGTATCCATCAAGTGATGAATGGACTTTACAATAGAACAGCTACAATCCCTTACCCAAAAATAATATGATACAACCTATGAAAAGCTTATTTCAAGATTGGACTAATGCCTTGAAATCACTTCAGATAAATTCCCCCATTGAAAGTCTGAACTGAGGTATACTCTGCCCCGCTTGTTCACGAGTTCATTGACGTAGTATTGATGCTATATACCCATTTATTAAAGCCTATATTGATACAGGAGATTATAGTTATTATGCAAGTGCAAAAACCCTCTATTCTTGGACAAATGGACTGAAAAATCCCGATGGCAGCTGGAATAATGATCTTCATATTGTAGATTGGAATGGTATCAGTGTATTTAACCTTATATCTGTACTCTCTACAATAGAGGATTTTGGTGATTCCATCGAAAATGAGGATCTTCAAGAGTGGATGTCCGACTATCGGAAAACTGCTGATTTCGTATACGACACATTCACTATATCAACTGGTAATATCAATTACCCAGCATCGGCGACATATGCTTTATTTCTAGCATACCGAGTATTCGGTGATACAAAATTTTTGGATAAAGCTAATACATTAGCCACCGAGCTCTTTGCTTATTTTACTGAAGAAGGAATCCTTTTTGGAGAATGATATCCTCAATTATCTGTTTCCAAAAAATGATGTCGCCCCATAGACATCGCATATAATCTGGATGAATCTCTCCCACATCTCCTAAAGTTTGCAAAAGAAACTTCCAATAGTCCACTTTTAGAGTTAATAAAAAAATCTTACGAGGCTCATAGCTATTTT
>JAIESH010000047.1 GCA_019746175.1 Candidatus Altimarinota bacterium | reverse complement strand
AATTATGACTTGGTATGTGATTATATCTTTGTAAGCGTATTGTAAATATGCATGAATGAGTTATAACTGCAGAATATGGTAGTATACTGGGTTGAGCATCATTCGTTATTAGACTCCCTTTATCTTAGTTTTTTTAATCTAGTATATAACCACAATTATAGAGACATTTCATATTGAATGAGCTTCAAAACTTTTTTCTTATTCTTGAAAGTGCTGTATTAAGTCGAGTATCTGAAATATCACACGATTCTTCTCAGTACCAACCATGTTTAACAATAGCCTCTCTCGAAAATACATTTTTTGGATTTCGTATAAAGAGTTCGAATATAGCTAATTCACGTTTTGATAAGTTAATATTTTTTCATTGTTGAATTATAGTCTGGGTTTCTGGAGTATAAGTTATATCTTTATATATAAACGATCCTGTTACTTTTTTATTATGTCTTCCATTAGATTTTCTTCTTGCAAGTGCATTAACTCGAGCAATGAATTCATCAGGTATACAGGGCTTAATCATGTAATCATCAGCTCAGATATTGAGTCAATATACAATACGATCCGTATCGCCATACCCTGAAGTTATCAGTATTGGAACTGCTGAATGTTGTATATTTCTTAGCCAATCAATAATATCAAAGCCACTTCCGTCTCATAGTCAAATATCAACTATATATAGGTGAGATATATTTGCTCATGGTTCCATAAAGTCAGAATATCCACCGAACAAGCTCACTGTATATCATTCTTTAATGAGTTTGTGGGACATTTTTTGTCATAATCGAAGATCATCTTCAATAATAGATATATGCATATGAAAAATAATGATAATTAATTTTCATGTATTATAACTATATATTTAAATTAATAAAGATCTATTTTTTCAAGAAAAATAATCCAATTAAAAACAAGATGAATGCAACTCCAGATGATACAATGAATGGAAGAGAGTAAGAGAATGCATAAAGTGTTCATACAAGAAATGGACCAATAATCCCTGCAATACTAATAACTGATGTATTATATCACATTATCTTCCCTACTTCTTTTCAGGCTTTTTCAGCAATAATTGAATTGATAGCTGGTTGAAATGTCCCCATTGCTATTGGAAAAATGGAGATAATAAAAAAGATGAAGTATGTATTTCTATTGAGAGCAAATAGTAATATACTAATGCTCATGAGTAAAAGTGATACACGAATCATTTGAATTTCAGGCAGATACTTTCTTACGTATTTAATGAGTCATCCTTGATAAATAATTGCGATAAGTCATACAAGAGATAATGTATATCAAATCTGATTTGCTGAAAAATGAAATACGTCTTTGTAAAATTGTCATGATCCAGATTGCACACTTGAAAACGCTAGCGTTCATCCGAAAGAGATTATAAATAGAGTAATTATAGTTTTTGAAAAATGAAATGGCACATGATCTGAATGCATTTCCTGAATATGTTTTTGAGGTTCTTTCAGTACTGTAATTATCAATATTAAGTTGATGAAAATAGCGGCTATACATCATAGTATGACATATTCTATCCCCCATCTTGAAAGAACACCACCAATTGCAGGTCATACTAAAAAGGCAAAACCAAAAGCAGCCCCAATCATTCCCATGTTTTTTGTTTTTGTTTCTTTTGTTGATATATCAGATATATATGCCTGTGCAACCCCAAGTCCAGCTCATCCAAGTCCAGAGATAAAACGGGCTATCAGAAATATTATAAATAATATTCAAATTTCATTTGAGATGATATTCGTTGATAGTGATAACCAAAGGATAGAATATCAAATTAGATTAATAGCAGTTGTTACTGACAGAAGATTTTTTCTTCCAAATTTATCTGATAATCTTCAGAATACGAGTCCACCAAGAAACATCCCAATTGAATAAATTCACTGTGAATATGGATTCCAAGATTCATTTACTCAAAAATGAACTATTATATCTGGTAATACTGGTATAAGTATACCGATTCAAAGAATATCGAGAAAGGCGGTTGCTAAAATTATAAACATTTCTTAATGGATTTAGGGTATTTTTTTTAATTAAAATGATCGATCATCTTCTATTTTATTTCTCTTCTGACTTAATTCTTCTTTTGAAAAAAATTCTTTTGATTTTTTTCGTGAATCACTCATGTTCTGCAACATATATTTCATAGTATATTCCTTTTACTACAAAAAGTGTGAGTGCTGATGCAGCAATGATACCAAATATTATAGTAAATCACATACCAGACCAGAATCTATCACGAAGTGCAATTGGCAATATTCCGAGTGCAGTTGTGATTGTTGTTAGTGTCATGGGCTCAAGACGCGATGATCCAGCTTCTACGAGTGCAGTAAATCCATTCATTCACTTTTCTAGATTTTGATTGATTGCATCAATAAGGATAATTCCATGATTCACTGCAATACCAGTGAAGGCAATAAATCCAATACCAAAAGGCATAGAAAATTGATTCCCAGTAGCTAGGAGTCCGAGCATTACGAAGGGCAATGACATGATTACGGAATAAAGTATAACTGCTGGTTGAGAGAAACTATTAAATTGAAGAGTTAATATAGCAAATATAACCATAACTGCAATAAAGAATGATGATACTACAGCCATGATTAATTCACTGTTGGCATCGTTTTCCCCTCAGGCTCTGAATGATATTCATGCTGGAAATTTATACTTACTCGCAAATTCAACAAATTTAGCTTGAGTTGATATACTATCAATTCCCTTTTCAAGATCTGATTCTACACTAATTTGAACTTTTCCACCTTCTCTGCTCACTGATGCAATA
>JAIESH010000079.1 GCA_019746175.1 Candidatus Altimarinota bacterium | reverse complement strand
CTAATTTACTTACTACTATGGAATTTATCTATAAAAATAATGCAGTAACTCTTATTTCTGATAAAAAAGAAATCAGCCTGTCACCTGAGGCAGTTGTACTAGATGGACTCAATATCGAACTCCCTGGTGAGTATGAAAAGAGCGGATGTCTCATGTATTCATTTGCAAAAAACGATGAAAAACTCTATCACTTCCGTAGTGAAGGATACTGGATTGCCTATATTCCAAATATCATCTCAGATACCTCTACGGAGGCTCTCGATTTTCTCGGTGGAGTTGATATCCTCATCATGCCAGGAGCAAAATCTATGCAACCAACTCTCGAAAAAGTTGAACCAGAACTCCTCGTGACCTATGGCGATACAGCTACTGAGATTGCTGTGGCTCTCTGATCTACTCCTGAGGTAGTATCAAAATATAAACTCAAAGACGCTGATCTCTCTATGGAAAAAACAACCTGTGTTATTCTAGGATAAATCCTTAAAAAAATCCTCTCAAATTTGAGAGGATTTTTTTATTCTGGACAGTGATCACTGAAATTTTTTAGACATTTTTCTATCATAGATTGACCTATTTGTATATCTTGATCACTGATTCAATGAAATACTTCACTGATTGCTTTTTCATAGATTGGGGCAACTATTTTCATAGACTCAATTCACTTTTTTGTGAGAGTAAAACGAAAGACTCTTTTGTCATTGCTATCGATCGATCGTGTTATGAATGCATTTTCCTCGAGGAATCTGAGTTTTTTTGCCATATTCGGTTTACTGCCATAGCTTCATCCAAGGAGACTTTTTGATGTATTGAGTCAAGTTGATATGAGGTATAGTATCTGATAGTTTTTTACCGTGAGTCATACCTGAGAAAATATAAAATCTCAAGAATTTTCCAGTAAAGTGATGAACTTGAAAAGCTCATTTATGAAATTTTGTTTTTGATTCATGATTTATTTTGAATTCATTTTTTTTAGCAGTGCGAGTTGTATGCTGTATGGTAAGAATTTTACACTAAAGGCTTTTATGCTATTCATAATTCCATGTATTGCAATTTTATTTCATTTTAGCATTTGCTTGTATCCATAGGTAGCCACTTCATGACTTGTTGGGATTTTTCACTTAAAAATATTGATTCATTTTGCATTCGCTTGATTTTGAAAATTTGACTCTGTTGGTCCAGGACAGAGAGTTGTTATGGTGACTCCACTTCACTTTAATTCCTCAGAGAGTGCGAGTGAAAAGTTCAGTACAAATGATTTTGTAGCAAAATATACTGCCATATTTGGTCCTGGCTGAAATGCTGCAGTTGAGGCAACATTGAGGATCTTTCCACTTCCATTTTTTACCATTTTTTCTGCGTATATGCGAGATAGACTTGTGAGAGCTGTGATATTGAGCTCTATCATATCAGTGTTTCGTTCCAAGTCTGTTTTTATGAATTCTCCATAGTCACCAAATCAAGCATTATTGATAAGGTATTCCACTTCGAGTTTTTTATCCTGAGTATATTGTGCAAGAGTATGGATTGATTCTGTTTTTGATAGATCGAGTCCGATAACATGGATATCTATTTTATGATGTTTCTGTAATTCGCTTTTGATTGATTCAAGTTTTTCTATCGATCTTGCAACGAGTATGAGATGGATACCATCTTGGGCAAAAATACGAGCAAATTCTAGTCCAATTCCACTCGAAGCTCCTGTGATGAGTGCATATGTGTTCATAATTTTATAGTTCATTATATAAGTTTATTTAATTTTTTGAGATATTGGTCTTTATCAGTTTTTTTGCTATCCATTTTTCCAAATACAGTGAATGATTTTTGTTTAATACCACAGAATCCTATGCGATTAAGATTCCAAAGTACTGGAATATGTAGGAGGATTGTATAGAAAAAACTCGGAGCTCCAGAAGTTGCAATGATCCTTGCACTTTTTCACTTGAGTAGGCCTATTGATTTTCAGTTTTCATCATATCTAAATGCAAATCCAGCACCAAAATTGCAATCAATAAAGTTTTTGAGAATTGCTGGCGCATCTCACCACCAGATAGGGAAGACAAAAATGAGTTCATCAGCCCAGGTGATTTTTTCTTGTATTTGTTTTGTGATAGCATCTTTTCACATTTCTTTAACTTTTTCAAATCTGAGAAATTCTTGCTTGAGATCTGTATTATAGAGATCAAGTAGTTCTACTATGTCTCAGTTCATAACTGAAAGTTCAGAGTATATATCGACAATTTTATGAGTAAAACCAAGAGAACTTGGATTGGCTGATATGATCAATTTTTTCATACTTTAATATATAATTGTTAAAACAATGAAATATTAACTAAGTTAACTATTATGTCAAAAGATTTTAAGGATTTTTTATTCGTGCCTACTATTATCTATCTTTATTTTCTATCCAAAAATATATTTTTCCACTCAAAAAAATAACTATACATTCAAATATTTTATGCTGAAATATATATTCATGAAAGAAACTCTAATATTCTATTCCTATACGGGAATACCAATTACCAATCATTACAAATTCATTACATTTTATTTAACAAATTTTTAATTTGACAAGAGTACAGAGTCTCAATATGCTACATCCGATTTCGAAATCGTTCATTTTATAACCTAGGTAAATTATGAAGCTCATACAAAAACATATTATCGTATTCTCTGGATTCGCAGTATGTATCCTTCTTGGATACTTCGCATTCCAGAATTTCACTCCATCCCAATCAGATGAAGTGAAGAATCCTCTATCTCAATCAGGTAGAGAAACTAATGCTAGGAAGCC
>JAIESH010000096.1 GCA_019746175.1 Candidatus Altimarinota bacterium | reverse complement strand
AAATCTGATATCCAAATGGGAAAAATATAGAAACAGTACCAACTCCTGTGAGAAGAGTAATAAAAGAAGAGACATCAAAGACAATCACGGCTATGCTGGTAGATAGTGTTAAGTACTGATTCGCGAAAAGTGGTGGTGTTCCTGGATACAATATTGCTGGTAAAACTGGAACCTCTCAGATTCCATACAAATGAACTTATGAAAATATCTATTTTAATCAAAATATCGGACATACGATAACTTCGTATGGAGGATATGCTCCAGCCTATAATCCAAAATTTGTACTCATCGTATCACTAGAGAGACCTCGCACTGGTATATACTCAGAGACAACTTCATCAGCCTTATTCAAAGAAATTGCAGAATATCTCCTTGGGTACTATAAAGTTCCAAAAAACAAATAATAAAAAACTCCTCAATATTGAGGAGTTTTTTTAAAGACGAATAAAAGATGCTATTTTAATCAAGAAATCTGAAGTTTTAAGAATCAAGAATCATACGATATGACGCAAAAAATATGCACACACAATACCAATCAATAATCCTCATATGATATCTCCAGGGTAGTGTACTCCACCCATTACTCGAGCAACCAAGGTAACTAATCCTATTAAAATAGTGGCAACAATAAGAGATGTTTTCCTAAAATAGGCTACTATTCAAAATAGTAATGCACCTGTAAACAATGCATGTCCAGATGGAAAAGAGTTATCTGCTGGATGTGGAATAAGCGGCATTATTGCTCATGGGATCTCCATGGCACCAAGTCTCCATTTTGGGATACCAAGATTGATAATTGCATAAAAGATAAATACTAAAACAATCGTATAAAAAATAGAAAGAGCAATTTTTTTATATGAATTATCACCTTTTATAACTCCATAAATCCATAATGAAATGAGCAAGATAGCAGCATAAATAACAATGAGCTCTCCAGCTATCTGCACATAGGATGCGTATTGCATGGGGATTATTTGTCGAGCTGATTGTAATAATGAGAGATCAATTTCAAGAATGGAAGAAAGTATATTCATGTAAGTGATACTATAGATAGTACGAAAAATACCAAGTAACAATTTTAAAATAAATTGACATAATTAATATATGAATTATATTACATATATGAATTATAAAAATAATATCTCTTATTCTAAAAATATCGAGGAGATTCTACATCCCAATGTAATGAGAATTAAAAAAATAACGAGTATAATAACTATTTCGATAGCTTGATTATTACTTAGCTACGATGATAGAGGAGCGATGATACAAAGAAAAGAAACACAAAGAGAAAATTGGCATATAATCAATGAAGAATATAGAACTCAACTAGGCGAATGCAAAACTAATGGAAAAGCCTTTTGAGTAAATTATAAAAATCCAAGGATTCTTATTCTAGAAGAATGTAGTAAAGATAAAAAATCATCATGAAAAACTATCATGGTTTGAGTTCTATAATATAAAAAATCCCATCATTTCAGATGGGATTTTTTATTGAATATTATTTAACAAATTCAACTACCTTAGCAAATACTTCTGGGTTGGTAATAGCAAGATTTGAAAGAACCTTACGATTGAGTCCAACTCTCTTAGTATACATAGAGTGAATAAATGTAGAGTAGTTCATACCATGAAGACGAGTCGCGTTATTGAGACGAACTGTCCAAAGTTGTCGGAACTGTCTTTTCTTAAGTTTACGAGAAATATAAGAATTCTGTCCTGCCTTCATTATGGCATTCTTAGCACGAGAGTAAACATTACCATTCATGCGACGATATCCTTTCGCAAGTGCGAGAATATTTTTATGTCTTTTGTGTGTCATCACACCGCGTTTTACACGAGTCATAGGAGAAAAATTAGATATTGAGAGTTATTCTGAAGAGATTATCTTCCGTATGGGAGAGAAAGGCGAGCTTCGAGTTGATTTGAAACATGAAGAACGCGTCCGTAAGCATCACGACCTTTTGCCTTAGAGCTCTTATCTTTAAGAAGATGTCTTTTAGCTGTCTTATCAACGATAAATTTTCCAGTTCCAGTAATTTTTACGCGTTTTTTAGCACCTGAGTGGGTCTTGAGTTTCATAAGATATAAAGGTTAAGATTATTTTTTTGGATAGAGAATGAGATTAAACGTATTTCCCTGCTTAAGGATTTTTGATTTCTCATCTTTGCGGTAGAAATCTTCCATTGAGGCAACGAATTCTTGAATTTTTGAGATAGCAAGATCTTCATATTGATTCTCTCTTCATTTGAGTTGAAGAAATACTTTCATAGGGTTTCCGTCTTTAGCCCATTTCTCTGCTTGATTGCGCCTTACATCGAGGTCATGATCACCTATTTTATAGGTGAGTTTCATAGTTTTTAACTCTGTCTTCTTTGTGTTTGATTTATTTTGTGAGAGTTGCTTCTGTTGTTTGAATACGAATTTACCATAATCAATGATCTTCGTGAGAGGCAATCCATCTTGCATACCTACTTCAACAAGATCAAGATCTTGTGAACCAGCAAGAGTAAGAGCAGCATCACGAGTCATCTTTCCAAGTGATTCTCCGGTATCTGAGATAACCATGAGCTCACGAGCAACAATAGCTTCGTTTATACGCTTATCATTTTTTTTCTGAGGGAATCCTCGTTTTTGCATAGGTTATTTACACTGTTATAGACTTGATAGCTTTTGCAAATGCACTCTTCTTTCGAGCAGCATTATTCTTGTGGAGAACATTCTTTTTTTCGAGAGTATCGATACGAGAATATACCATAGAGAGAGCCTCATTGATTTGCTTCAT
>JAIESH010000072.1 GCA_019746175.1 Candidatus Altimarinota bacterium | reverse complement strand
GACTACATTTGGTCAACCAAAACTCAAAGAATCAAGTGAATGAGTCCGTCTCCTCCAATCATTTCTCAAAAAAACGAAACACTATGTAGGAAGTGAGGATGGCAATATGTCTCCTCGTACTCTCGTAGCCATCCGAAAGTATCAAAAATCAAAAAATATCAAAGTAACTGGAAAACTCGATGAACTCACGAGAGGAGCCATGATCGATGATATCGCTCGCAGTCTCTAATATATGAGAAATAATTCCATATTTAAATATTGGATTATTTTATAAAAAATACTATTGTCAAATAATTTATTGACAATAGTATTTTTTTTTATAAAGTAATTAAACTTATATTTAAATTATCAAAATATGAATAAATCATTTTGAAATCAGGGAACTTCTGTGGTTGACAGAAAGCAGAATCTAGAAATTAAAAATAATATTCCTGTTTCTCTATTGAGTATTACTCAGTTCATTACTCCAGAAGATCTTGAAAAACTAAAAACAGATATTCAAACTGCCTTGGAATTATCTATATCCAAGCGAAAAGCTGCGATGGTTGCATATAAAACGGGATCTATCTCAAAAGAAGAGAGGAAAAACTATATGCTCGATCCTACTACACAGGCTATTACGAGTGGTATTACTAATTTTTTTGATACTTATTTTTCGTCTCATCCAGAGTTTGATATATCTAAAAAAGATGAAATTGTTAACTTTTATGTCAAGCAGGCAAAACTCGTGACAACAGCTCTAACTGCCGCAAAAGATCCAAAAGAACAAGAAGCTGCAAAAGAAAAAATTATAACGACATTTTTGGATAGTTTTGAAAGTAATCCAGAACTCAGAGATGTACAGATCACAGCACTGAAAGATGATTTCTATGTGTGGATGAATGATATTTCTCGTATTGATCTTCCGGTAAAATGAGAAAAAGACCTTCCGCATGGAGATCGGACTAAGATTGATGGTACTGTTGGTGTGGCTATAATTCTTGCAGAGGCTATCATCACAGGACTAGGAACTAATAATGGCATGAGTAATGCTGCATTTAATCACGGATGGAAAGAGCTATCAACCTATGGATTTGTTACATCTTTACCAGGAGCTACCATCGCTATGCTCTCTGCAATGGGGGGTCAAGCCTATGTCCGGTATCTCCTCAGTATCCAAGAAAAATGAGAAAAATTCTCTGATTTAGTCCGCAAGAAGACCGTATGAACTCTTGGTGGACTCACTCTGGTTGTTGCGGCTCTCGGATGAACTGGATATTTAGATTATCAGATGTCCAAGAGTGGTGTTGGTATCGCTGCTGGAGCTGCTGGACAAGTAAAATGAAAGGCAGAAACTGTTTCAAATGCACTCATTGTTCAAAAAAATAGGAGTCAAATCACATTAGATCAACAAGCTACAAAAATTGATGATATTGTAACAAATCTTCTCACAAAGGAAGAAGAGCGTGGAGGAAAGGGTATATTTTATACTACAAAGTATCAGGTCCTCAGTGGTACCCTTCAAGGAATTACTGATACAAAATACGATACTGAAGAAAAACTCACTGAGACAGTAAGAGGGCTGGATGCAAAAAAGAATACCACACTTAATGCTGTTCGTAGCACCCACAAAAACTCACTCAGTAAGCTCGCATATCCATCGGATTCAACACTTGAGTCAACTCTTAGAGATACTACTGTATCTTTATCAACTAAAACAAAAGCAATTATTGAAGAGTATCAATCTATGTATGCTCAGATGCTTCTTGAAGCAAATGGCCTCTCAGAGAGATCATCTCGTCCACTCAATCTCGAGAGTTGGTCTATGGTAAAACTCAGTAATGTGGGGGCCTTCGCAAGTCTCGATGATGCACAACAGGCGATATTTGCACTTGGTAAACTCATCGATACTTATCCAGCTCAATTTACGGCACTTAATACCGTTCAAAAAGAAATGAGTGACATATATGTGAAAACGATTAGAGACATTGAGTGACAAGCAAATACTGCTTTTCTCGGAACAAAATTCGAGGCCAATACTCTACCAGACGATATTAGTCTTGATTTACCAACTCCGGATATTAGTGCCATCAAGAAAACCACAAAGACTAGCTTGGTTAAGTATGAGTGAATTTCTACAGATCAAGCTATGGTTATGGTTGAGAAAACCTATGGATCAGAAGTCAGGTGACAAGTAGATAAGTTTATCATGTGGCGATCTATTTGGATGATCTGATTACTTATCTGAATCCAATGATTACTTCTCCGATACTCGTATGCCAAACGAGCATGACAAGATGCTGAGATAGAGGCACTCGACGAAGCTCTCCTCAAGCAGATTGGCTATATGACTGACACTCTTCATCAATGGACAAATAGTGGATGACTCCAACATATTATCAGTGGACCAAAGGATCAGGATGTGATCTCACGACCATTTTGTGAACATATTATCTGGTCGTGGCTCATCGATCAAGATAAGACTCTGCGTAAGTTTGCTCCTCCGACTTATCTGGGTGAATGAGAGCAGATGACATGACAATTACGAAATTTTGGAAAAAATATCCTCAAGCTCCTCACTTGTGATATCCGTCCAGAATCTGATGAACGAACTAGTGCTCTCTATAAGGTATTCAAAAAACGAATCCAAGATGGTGAACTCATGACAGAGAAGGATATCGAGAGTATTATTTCTCAACTTGGACTCACGAATGGATCCAATCTAGTTGAAGATATATCAAAACTCAATGCTACTTTGAAATCAGCAAATACTGAATATACAGAG
>JAIESH010000090.1 GCA_019746175.1 Candidatus Altimarinota bacterium | reverse complement strand
TTTTTTTATACTTCAGATATCTTTTTCTATTTTTCTATGCGTATTGGTTTTTTTGGGACCCCTTCACTTTCAGCATCAGTATTACAAGATTTGATCGATAGCTCAGGTATTGATGTTGTTTTTGTGGTAACCAATCCAGATAAGCCCATCGGAAGATCCGGCGACCTACAACCAACTCCAGTAAAAGTTCTTGCGACTCATCATAATATTCCTGTATATACACCGATGAGTGTTCGCAATAGTGTAGAGTTTTTTGAGATCCTTCGTTCTTATGATTGTGATTATTTTGTAGTAGTAGCGTACGGAAAAATAGTTCCACAAGAGATCCTCGATATACCACATCGTATGTGTATCAATGTGCATGGTTCTATCTTGCCTGCTTATCGATGAGCCTCTCCGATACAATCAGCATTGCTCCATGGTGAAAAGGAGACAGGAGTAACTATCATGCAGATGAGCATATGAATGGATGAAGGGGATATTCTCAAAATTCGACACATTCCTCTTGATCCAAGCGAAACCTCGGCAACACTTTTTGAGAAATTTGCAAAAGTATCTGGTCCAACTCTCGTAGATACAATCAGAGAGCTCCAATTATGAGGAATAACTCCACTTCCACAAGATTCTACTCTGGCTACATATTGTAAAAAAATAGAAAAAGAAGACGGTCTCATTGATTGGAATCAGACAGCTACAGATATATATCATAAGTGGCAAGCATACACACCATGGCCTGGTATATATACCACTTATGAGAATAAGAGACTCCTTCTGGAAGAAGTTTGAGTATTGGAAATCAAAATTGAAGAGTGAAAACCTGGAACTGTTCTGAAATTGGAGAATGGAATGATATGAGTCGTTTGTTCTCATTGAGTATTGACTTTGGAAAGAGTGAAATTAGAATGAAAAAAATCACAATTAATTCGTGATTTTATCAATGGAAATCAAGGATTTATTTCAACTGTTTTATAGATTTTATGGCAACTCTTTTTACCAAGATTATACAATGAGATATTCCTTCATATAAGATATATGAAGATGAATATACTTATGCATTTCTCGATATATTTCCACAACATCCTGGACATATTTTGATCGTTCCAAAGTGCGAAGTAGATCATTTTGCAGATGTTCCAGAACCGTACTATTCTCAGGTATTTCAAACCGCAAAAAAACTCGCTCCAGCTCTAAAAAAAGCCACGAATTGTACTCGAGTATGTACCACTTTTTTGGGATATGAGGTTCCACATTGTCACTACCATCTCATCCCAACCAATTCTCTCATAGATATGGATCATAAAACGAGAGAACAGGCCGATGCAGAAGAGCTCAAAAAAATGCAAACACTCATCATGTCTTATATATAATTTTATATAAGTTTTAAAATCTAAATTCTAAGTACTCAGTCTATGTTCAATATTGCCCTCAATACTTTCAGAGAAATGGTTCGCAATCGCTTCTTTTCTCTTCTTATTTTTCTTTCTGTTGTTTTGATTGCTCTTTCTCTTGGGCTCGATTCACTCGCTCTCGGTGAAAATAAACGAGTTATTGTGGATTTTGGCCTATCTTTTATAGAACTTTCAGGGCTTGCTGTGATATTATTTCTTGCTGGATGATTGATTTCTCGAGAGATCGATGGAAGAACTATCTATTTGATGCTCTCCAAGCCAATTCGTAGAGGGAGTATTATTTTTGGAAAATTTATCGGTTTTGCATGGGTATTAAAACTTGTGATTGCTATTGAGCTCGTGATTTTGATGTGAATCTTATATTCTCAATGAGTAGTCTTGGATACGATATTTTTCCTTTCAATCTTTGGTATTCTTTTGAAGTTGTTGTCACTTCTTGCTGTGACTCTTTTCTTTTCGACTATTGTTTCCCCATGACTTGCGATGTTCGTCACCATAGCATTTGCTATTATCTGACATGGTGGATATGTCGTACTCGAATACGCTATCAGGTCTTGAGAATCATTTTATCTCTATTTTGCTCAGGCAATATTGGTATTTTTCCCGAATCTTGAATCCCTCAATCTCAAAAATCTAGTCGCAACAACAGCGATTATCGATATACCAACATATTTGATTGCTTTCTGACTTTCCGTGGTATATACGACTATAGTATTATTTCTTGCTGCTTGGTTGTTTGAAAAGAAGTCATTTGATAATGTATAGGATCTAGAAAAGGTATAAAATAATAAAAAACTCCAAGAAATTCTTGGAGTTTTTTGAAGGTTGTATTATTTTGCAACGGCTCTGTAGTATTCACGAACGATTGCTTTCTCACGAATTTTTCGGTATGAAAGTTTGCGAGTGTGGTTTTTAGTATTGCGGAGTTGGTTTGCAGTACGAGTTTGAAAGAATGCTTTCTTATAGCGAAGAATAAGCTTTTCGTTGGTCTCACCGTCTTTTTTGATTGAGTAGCAGATCATGGTACTGTTGGAATAAGAATAAAAATTTCAACGGGATATTATAGATATATATGGATTTGTCAAACTTTTTTCATAGGGAAAAGTGCTTGTTTTTTTGCATGTGAGAAAAATATATGATATGGTTGGTATACAAATCAATTCAAACATATAAATATCTATATAGTATGACACACGATCCACTCCTCAGATACGAACAAATAGATGATACTCGCCGTCATCGTAGTCGAAAAATCTCAAAAACAACTCGAGCAATGAAGTTTATTGTTACATACTTCGTTATGACGGGTTGTAT
>JAIESH010000051.1 GCA_019746175.1 Candidatus Altimarinota bacterium | reverse complement strand
GCAACTTCTTCGAATAATGCACGAAGATCTTGTGCATCGATGCGGAATGGAACATTTCCAACGAATAATCGTTTTGAACCTGCTGTACTCATAGAGAGAAAAAAGAGAAAATAAACGCCGCTTCTGATAACGCTCTTTCGGTCTATGGGACGCGGAGGAGGAAACATAATTCGACAAGGCACATTGTATCTGTCTTTTATAAAAAAGCAAATCTCACGTTTTTTTGTTGCTTTTCTGTTCTATATTGATATTCTCTTGGTACTTTTTTGTATACAGTATGATCAAACACATTGGATTTATCATGGATGGAAATAGAAGATGGGCAAAAAAAATTTCAAATTTGGTGTCGGTTGGTCATGCGAAATGAGGTGATAATATCGAAACAATTCTTAATCTCTGTTTAACTGAAAAGATAGAAGTAGTTAGTATGTGGGCTTTATCTAAAGAAAATATACTCGAAAGATCTGAAGTTGAAATTGCTGGAATATTTCAACTTTTTCGTGAAAAAATCCCAAAACTTGTAGAAAAACTGATAAAAAGCTCTGTTCGTCTCGATATCGTGGGTGATCTATGGCTCGTTCCTACTGATATCAGAACGTTGCTCATTGATGCAATGGAGCAAACTAAAGATGGAATCAAGATGACTTGTGTATTTGCGATTGCATATAGTGGTCAAGATGAAATCATCAGAGGAATTAAACGAGCTATTGCTGAGTGAATTGATCCAAAGACTCTTGATGAAAAATCCTTTCTTACATATCTCGATACAGGCAAATATCCTCCTCCTGATCTTATTATTCGTACGGGTGGATCTATTCGTCATTCGGGTTTTTTCTTGTATCATTCAGCTTATTCGGAGTATTTTTTTACAGAAACTCTCTGGCCTGATTTTGGTTCATCTGACTTTTACCAAGCTCTTGAATTCTATAATGGAGCGAAACGAAATTTCTGAAAATAAATTATTATGTCTATTAATTCTTGGCTTCCAGATTATCAAAAACGGGTAAATGATTCTATATCGCGATATTTTGCAAAAATATCTTTGGATATTACAAATACTGTAGAATTAGAATTTATTGATGCCGTGCGTCATGCAGTAGAATGATGAGGTAAAAGACTTCGTCCCATTCTTGCCATGCTTTCTTATGAAGAGATCACCAAGCAAGAATGTTCTCGTGAGTATATTGATGCATTCATTGCCATAGAATTCATGCATTGTTATACACTTGTTCATGATGATCTGCCATGTATGGATAATGATGTATTGCGTCGTGGTAAGCCAACGGTTTGGAAAAAATACAGCGAAACTATGGCAGTACTCGTGGGAGATGTACTCCAAACTATGGCATTTGAAGAAATTTCAAAACTTGATAATGCCAAAATTGTTCGAATTTTAGCTCAAGCACTTGGAAATCGTTGAGTAGTTTTGGGTCAAGTGAAGGATACAATTGAATCTCAAGAAAATTATACAATTGATGATATCATGAGAGTTCATGATACAAAAACATGATGATTTATTGCAAGTTGTCTTATTATAGGTGCACTTGCGGGATGAGTAGATTTTGAACAAACAGATCCTCTTCGGAAATTTGGAATTCTTCTTGGTAGAGCGTTTCAGGTGAGAGACGATATTCTTGATATAGAAGGTGAGAGTGCAGTAACAGGAAAAAGTGTATGAAAAGATATTGATCAGAATAAATGACTCGTTGCTATGCTAGGAATAGCAGAAACAAAGAAAATTCTTGAGAATATCAAGAATGAACTAGAGACTTGTTTATCTGTTTGGAATAATCCCAAATTCGCTGATATTATAGAATATGTTGTAAAAAGAGATAATTAATTGTCTCTTTTTTTTGATTCAAATGCTTTCCAGGTATTCTCAATAAGTGTTGATACTGTCATAGGTCCAACTCCACCTGGAACGGGACTAATAGCCCTAACATAGTCTTTGATTTTATCAAAATCAGTATCTCATCGAGCAATTCCATCTACGAAAGTACAACCTACATCAATAATTATTTGATTTTCAGATACCATTTCGCGAGTGAGAAAACCAGGTTTTCAGATGGCGACTATGATGATATCAGCTTTCTTTGTGATTTCGGAAATATTTTTTGTTTTACTATTACAAGATGTAACAGTAGCTCATGCGTTCACGAGCATTAGTGTCATAGGTTTTCCTACAATGTTAGATCTTCCGACTACGACAACATTTTTTCATTCTACATTTACGTCATAATGTTTGAGCATAGTTATTATTCCTTTTGGCGTACAACTATAGAGTCCTGTATGTCCAAGGAACATATTTCCAATTTGAGTTTTTGTGAATCCATCAACATCTTTGATGGGATCAATGCATTCAATTACAGCATATGGATCAATATGAGAGGGAAGTGGAGATTGTACAATAATTCCATGTATTTTATCATTTTTTGATAGTTCTGATACTGCAATCTCAAGTTCATCTTGAGTAATAGTTGTATCATATCGATATAGTCCAAAATTCATCCCCACTTCACGAGCTCGCTTCTCTTTCATACGAATATAGGAGAGACTTGCAGGATTTTCTCATACAAGAACTACTGCAAGCATGGGTTTTTCATGATCAGCAGAATAGGTGATTTGGTTTTTGATATTTTCGAGAATGGTGGAGGCAACAATTCGCCCATCAAGTATTTGCATGTCACGAATTATAGATAAAAGGCAAAAAAAGCAAAGCAAA
>JAIESH010000130.1 GCA_019746175.1 Candidatus Altimarinota bacterium | reverse complement strand
CTCGAACTCGTTGAGGCTCTTACAATCGTAGAACTTGCTGATCTTGTTTCTGCAATGGAAGAGAAATTCGGAGTTTCTGCTGCTGCTCCTGTAGCTGCTGCTGGAGCTGCTGTTGCTGCTGGTGGTGACGATGAGAAGACTGCCTTCGATGTTGTTATGACTTCTGCAGGTGGACAAAAGATCGCAGTAATCAAGGTTATCCGTGAAATTACTGGTCTTGGTCTTGCTGAAGCTAAGGCTCTTGCTGACAACGGTGGTAATGTTAAGGTTGGTGCTAAGAAAGATGAAGCTGAGAAAATCAAGGCTCAACTTACTGAAGCTGGTGCAACTATTGAAATCAAATAATTGTTTTCAATCATACCAAATCCTCATCGAAAGATGAGGATTTTTTTAATCTTTAAATTATTTAAACTTCAAGTCAATCAAAAAGATTAAGCATACAGTTGTATTTACTCTAATATATTGTATTATTTTGCACATATTGTTTTTTTCTATGAATTATTATACACGTATTTGTCTGATTGTTCTATTTCTTATACCAATTCAAAGTTTTGCTTTTGATAGAAGCTGTTTCACGGATTACACAGAAGTATCATATACTGGATCATTGCCGTTATTTGTTTCTACTGAAAAACGAGATGATCTTTTTTTTGTTCAAAACAATGAAATCATTCCAGCAAAATTCAAGCCAAGTGTAAAGCGTGAAATACTTAACTATTCTCTAAGTTCGAGTATAGTAAATTTTCCACTCGAAAAAGCATGATTATTAATTGATGATATTTCATCTACTAATATAGAAGTTAATCCAATCATGGCATGAGATGGATTTTTTCTTACACTCGATTTCAAAAAAATTATTGAAAAGGGAACTATGAAGCCAGATTTAGATATTAATTCGGCTGTAGAATTCCTTATCGAAATATCGACTGATAATGTTAAATATGTACAGATACATTGGACTGATATTTCAAAATACTCATTTCAATTTTTGAAATTTACTTTTCCTAAAGGAAAATGAGCACAAGCAAGTACTATCTTGCGTACCTTGCGTTTCGATCTAGCCCAAAATGATGTTTATATAGTTACTCCTAAGCTATGAATATTAGTACAAGTATATCGTGGATGGATGTGTGATTCATGAAGGCTTTCGATTTTGCAATCCCAAATGTATACTCTTAGTAAAGATATTTCACTCGCACAATCGCCAAAAAATCCAATTTCACTCTCATTTTCTCAAGTAGTCACTTCATGAAAGGATAGTGATGGAGATGCAATTATTGATATGCGTGATAATTGTCCAAATATGAGTAATTCAGATCAACAAGATAGGGATTATGATGGAAAATGAGATGCTTGTTCTGATGATGATAATGACGGTATATTTGGAATGAATGATAATTGTCCTACCATTAGTAATGGCAATCAAATTGATCTCAATGCCAATAATATCTGAGATGCTTGTGAATTTGATACAGATAAAGATCTTATTATGGATGGGGCTGATAATTGTACTTATTTGCCAAATTCTAATCAGATAGATGATGATAATGATAGAATCTGAGATGCCTGTGATAATTGTAATATTTTTAATCCAGATCAACTAGACTTGGATAATGATAGTATTTGAGATACTTGCGAGACTCGTGATGAATTCAATAAAAAAAATGATACCGATAAAGATGGGATACTCGATTTTTCAGATAATTGTATTAAAATTTATAATCTAGATCAATGAGATCAAGATGTTGATGGTATTGGAAATCTTTGTGATAACTGTACTACTATCAAAAATACTAACCAAAAAGATGAGAATAAAAATGGAAAAGGTGATATGTGTGAAGATGTGGATTCTGATGGAATAGATGGCTGGAGAGACAATTGTCCAATGCTCGGAAATGCAGATCAAAAAGATAGCAATAATGATGCTGTCGGTGATGCTTGTACTGATACGGATAATGATAAAATATATAATGCGATAGATAACTGTGCCTTGGTTTATAATTTTGACCAAAAAGATACCGACGGGGATAATATAGGAAATGTGTGTGATACAGAAGATAATCGCCTCATCGAATCCAATAAGACCATTTTTATGGTTATATTTGGAGTTATATCAATATTGTTTATCGGTGGAATAATATTTTTTATTCGAAAAATTAAACTCTAACATCCTCTATCATGGAATCAATCCTTAATCGACTTGCTTGGTTTGTGTCTTTGCTTTTCGGAATAACATTATGTATTCTCTTTTTCGGAGGATCATCATATTATTCTTTTTTTGATGAATGATTCAGTATGCTTTTCTGGTGATGTATCTTAGGTACATTTATTAAGTTTTTCTTTTTTTCATCAGATTTTTTGAATTCTGCTGTAAAAAAATATAGCAATAATGTTGACTCGAATGTCAATTCTATTGTAGCAGAGACTACTATTGAAACTAAAACATCAACTGAAAAACAAACTTCATATGTAGATTCTATAATTTCTGAAAATACCATTGCATCCAAAGAAGAAAAAGTATTACCTATTTTACCCGTTATTGAGAAGATAGTTCCAGATGAACCATCTCAGTTTTCTATCTGGCTTCATGCATTTTTCGCTGATCG
>JAIESH010000046.1 GCA_019746175.1 Candidatus Altimarinota bacterium | reverse complement strand
CAGCCCTATACATCCCATATTGGTACAATTCGGCTGTTACGAGAAAATTACGATACTGAAAATCTGGAGAAATTTGTGTGGCATTTTTGATGACTTTTTGTAGATTTAGGACCTTGGTAGTTTGTCCAGAATATGCTTCAATAGTAACGATACAATTATGGATTCAAGAATAACAAATATCAATGATACCATAGTACTCACGAGTCGATGCATCGAGACTATAACGATCGAGTTCTTTGAGTCGATCGAGTTGAGTTTCATCAAAAAATAAAGACTGAAATAACTCCTGTTGTTCCGTATCGCGAATCTCTGAAATTGGTATTTGTGAGTAGTTCAAATAACTGTTTTTCCAATCTCGCAAGAGAAAATAGGTATGTGCAAATTTTCGTCTGATAATAATATCATCAGGTAACTTTTCTAGTGCTGCCTGATAATACAGTATGGCTTTTTCTGGATTATTTTTGAGAGCCATAAAATCTCATTTTCTAATGGTTCTTATCTCTTTTTTTCTCTCGAGGGCTAATTCGATTTTTTCTTCTTCGGTAATACCTGTAGCATATTTTGCTGTAGCCTCAGCAGTACTGTGTGGATCGATACGATTTGAAATCTCTGACATACAAGAAGTCAAAAAGAATAACACTCCGAGAATAATGACAGCGAAACGAATCATAAAAAATAAATGTAAAGTAGTTTGATTCTAGTCGGAAGTGTATTTTTTCAAAATAAAAATAGAATTGTGGATATAGAGTATTTTTGATTTTTATGCCCAAATTTATATACTCAGGCAATATATCAATTCGAATACCTATGTTTTTACTCTCAGATTATCGTTATACTCTCCCTGAGGAACTCATTGCTCAAGAGGCAGTACGCCCACATCACGACGCTAGAATGATAGTAATCGATAAAATAAAATGAGAAATCAAAGACGAAAGTTCCTTTTGGAATATTGATGAATATTTATGAACTGATAGAGTATTGTTTTTTAACGACTCTCGGGTACTAGCATCTCGAGTTCAACTTAACAATATTGAGTACACGAACTGAGGAAATACTGGAATTATACAAGATGGTGAAATATTTTATCTAGAAACCAAAAATCAAAATACATTCTGAGCACTTGTAAGGCCTGGAAATAAGTTTAAAATCGGAGCCATTTTTCATATTGGAGAATATAGTATTGAAGTACTAGAAATGACCGATAGTGGTAGACTGTTGTGAATTACTTGAGGATCAATTGAGTCCTTTTTGGAAACACATTGAGCACTCCCATTGCCTCCTTATATAGAATATAACAAAGAAAAGGAAAAAGACTATCAAACGAGTTTTGCAAAGAATAATGGCTCGGTAGCGGCACCGACAGCATCTCTCCATTTTACGAGTGAACTCATGGAAAAAATCAAAAATCCAAAAGAGTACCTCACTCTCCATGTCTGACTGGGAACATTTCAATGAATCAAAACCACAGATGTACGAGACTATGCGATTCACCGAGAAAATGTGAGTATATCTATAGATATTTTTGATAAAATTGCCGATATAAAAGCGAGCAATAAAAAAATAGTAGCAGTATGAACGACAGCAACAAGAACCCTAGAATCCCTTCCATATCTTTGGAAAAAACTTGATGGAGAATACAAAAAGTGATTTAATGCAAATACTTGCAAATATTGGAATAACCTAACCGAATCTGTACAAGATCAGGATTGGATACACTCGATTGAGGTAAATCTGGAATTATGAACCCTAAACTTTGAAACCTCGATCTATATCACTCCTGGATATATATTTCAAATTATTGATGACCTCGTAACCAATTTTCACCTTGGTGAATCATCATTACTGGTTCTTGTATCTGCTTTTATAGGCTATGAAAAAACTATGAAAATATATGATTACGCCGTAAAAAATCGTTATAGATTCTATAGTTTTGGCGATGGTATGTATATACGATGAAAATAGATTCAAATATTCAGAATTTCTCAAAAACACAAAATTCCGAGATTATCTGCAAAAAATACTTTTTCTGATAAGATCGCATGCAAAGCTCGAGAAAGAAATAATTTTTCGAAAGGAGTTTCCTAATGTGGAAATAACTGAGAAATAATTTTTCTGACAATGATATTTGAAGTTTTTCAGAAATTCTTGTAGATTTTCTTGCTAGATAAGTCCTATTCCATATACTAACTCAAGTTACCAAATATAATTTTATTTCCATGAAAAATATATTCCATATCATACTCTGTATATCTCTATTGAGTTCATGTACTATGTGATCTGACTGAGACAAAAAAGAGGAGAATTGAAACAAAAAACAAGCAATAAGTTATACTGAAGATATCAAGAATACATCAGATAAAATCAAAAATACTGAAGAGTTTGAATCTTGTATGAAACAACAGTCAAATGCATGTATACAATCCACTGGAATGCAAATAGCACAAAAAACAAAAGACGCTGCATTTTGCAATGAACTCTCCACACCTGAGCAAAAATCAAGTTGTGAATTTACTATTAATCTGGTAAATGCAATGGAGAAGAAAGATATAAAAATCTGTGATAAGATCAATGACGCAAATTACCAAAGAGAGTGTAAGATACAGCT
>JAIESH010000100.1 GCA_019746175.1 Candidatus Altimarinota bacterium | reverse complement strand
ACCAGTATTGAATAGTACTCACTCAGGAATAACGATACCAGTGCGACCTCCAATCTTTATCATCTTTGCTATATGCTGGAGAAATAGCATTTCAGTAGCATTGGTAGGAAATATGAAATTCTGTTGAATTTGATCTTTTTCTTTTCCTCCGAAAGGTGGATTTGCAAGAATAATATCATATCGATCCTTTTCTTGAATATCGCGAATATTTGTTGTAAGTGTATTTACTTTACTGATATTGGGATTATGGATCCCGTGGAGGATCATATTCATCACGCCGAGGATATATGCTAGTGGCGTTTTTTCATTTCAGAAAAATGTAGAACTCCCTAAAAATTCTAGTTCTTTATCTGTTTTTACTTGAGTTCGTATATGATTGTATGCCTCAATGAGAAATCCACAACTTCCAGCAGCAGGATCATATACTGTCTGTCATATCTGAGGATCTACGATATCCACGATGAGCTTGATTATAGATCGTGGAGTATAGAATTCTCCACTATTTCCACCATCATTTCCCATTCATTGGAGGAGGTCTTCATATATTTTTGAGAGTTCGAAGAGATCTTCTTGACTCTGAAAATTCATTTCATCAATAATATCGAGTACCTCACGAAGGGTATGTCCACTATCGATACGATTATCGAGAAAATAATAAATCTCACCAATCTTGTATCTTACAGAGTGGTAGTCAGCATCAACATTGCGAAATCACTTCAAATATGGAAATAATTCCTTATTTACAAAGTCTTTGAGATCATCTCATGAGAATTGTTTCTTGTCTCTGTGAACCCAATTTGACCATCGAAATACATCATTGAGAATGAATGTGTATTTTTTACCATCAAGCTCTGCATTGTCGGATTGTTGTTTCTCGTAGTCATCAAGAAACTTGAGAAACAAGATCCATGAGATCTGTTCTGTATATTGCATTGCTCCAGAGATGCCATCATCTCTGCGGAGAATATCGGTGATTCGATTAATGTGTTGTTGCATAAAGTTTTTTAATTATTTTAACATATAAGATTGTATATGTTAATGTTTTTCGATTTTGTTAACATATGATAATATCTATGTTAAGAATTTTAAGAAAAGTTAACATTATCAGATGCTTCTGAGTTTTTCAAAACTATCATCATCGAATCACATAGATTTCTTCGAGATATTTGGAAATTCTGCTATTAACGACTCTAATCTATGATTCCAAGTACTTCAAGGATTAATTATCTTTAAGAGATATGATATAACTAGACATGAATTGAAATAGCTTGGAATTACTTCTATTCTCCCATCTTCAAGCTTTTGCTTTATATATTTATTTTGCAATATAGAATCTTTTGTTCTCGGTTTCCATGTATATCGCCTATTCCAGAGTCTTGCATGATGGGCAGATATATTTCGTAGAGTTATAATCATTTGCATCCAATTTGATAAATCCAAAGAGTAAACTCCATATATTGTGGCTATTGTTTGTCTATATTCTTGCTTTAAGATACGATAGATATTTGATACTTCTCAGATGGTTAATTCTTCAAATAACATCCAACTTGGCAGATTTTCCTCATTATATTTTTCATTATATGATGAAATAAATACTGAAGAGGATTTCGATTTTTTTCTCGAGAATTTTTCAAGCATCTCTTCGTATTTTTTGTTTATCTCCATATCCCTATCTTGTTGTTCAGGAGTTTTGAGATCATTAGCAATATGATCTCATAAATCAAAGAAATCTCTATTTTTATACCAAAAGCATCATCATAAAATGGATAGTGTGTTACTTATATTTGATTTTAGTGATACTTCTATTCTCTCAATTGCATCCAATGTATGAAGACGGAGTTTTCTATCAAAAATATAAATATCTAGTACTTTCTCAAATGTGACATCGGGAAGATAAGTATTATCTCATTTTTGGAAAAACTTAAAATATCCAGAAAGACGATAATATCCTATATGTTCAAGCTTAGCTATAGCATGAGATTCATCTCTTATAATAAGTCACCTTGACCTCAGAAGGTTTACTTGTTCATGTATATTTAATGGAGTTTTTGAAAATTGCATATATTAATTATACAACTAAAGTTGTTTATTCAAGGGAAATAATATGAAAAGAGTAAAATATTTTTGACTTTCATGACACTAATGTGTATAGTGTCTTTACCAATATTCACCGGGCGAAAGCTGACTGGTGAATTTTTTTATTGTCTTTTAACTATTTTTCAGTTACCAATCTCCCTGCAAATGCCTCTTCGAGGAGACTCTGTTTCATGATCTCGAGATCTCGTATCTGTGCCTCGTACTCAGATCGGAGTGATGGTGTCTCTGTAAAAACTCTATCAAGGTATGCAACGATCTCTTGTTGGCGAGGGAGAGGTGGGAGAGGTATTGTAATTTCCTTTAATTGATTCAGATAAATTCATTTTTGTGCTGCTCAATTCGCTCCATTATTTAATTCTTTTTGTACAAAATCTGAATTCAAATAATAGTATATAAAAAATGGGAGCACTTTTTCTTGATTGATTTTCAAAACAGCAAGACTTCGTTGCATAGTAAATCTTCAGAATTCAGAACGCACAATACATACTTTTCAAATAGTTCATACAA
>JAIESH010000156.1 GCA_019746175.1 Candidatus Altimarinota bacterium | reverse complement strand
CCAATAATTGCTCAAAAAGTCACAACAAGAGTACTCACTATTGGCATAATAATAGAATAGTGTAGTCAAATATGAGAAATGAGTCAAATAGTATTAATAGTTGAGAGTATTGTCCATACGCTCCAACTAAAAGCATGTGGAACCACTCTTCCATGAAAAATATGGTAAAAGTATGGTATAACTCCCAAGAGATACACTACAACTGATGCTATGATTAGAATATTTGAGAGAGTCATATTTGATATACATTCAAAAAAGTGAGTCTAATGGTTCCTATTAGGATACTATCATACTCAATCTTTCTAGACAAATTCTCTGATTATTTTGAAGGGATTATCGCTTGTCAAAATACGAAACATATTTCTCATATCCTTCTTTTTCTAGATCAGCAACCGGGATAAAACGAAGTGCAGCGGAGTTGATACAATATCGTTTCCCTCACTGATCCTGTGGTCCATCATCAAATACATGACCAAGATGAGAATTTGCATTTTTACTTACTATTTCAGTTCTTTCCATATACAGACTCTTATCTGTCTTTGCATCAACCATAGATGCATCTATCGGGCGAGTAAAACTCGGCCATCCAGTCCCAGAATCAAATTTATCAAGTGAAGAAAAAAGTGGAGTACCATCGACGATATCGACATATATACCTGCTTCATGATTATCCCAATAGGCATTATCAAAAGGCTTTTCAGTGCCACCCATCTGGGTTACTTGAAATTGAAGTGGAGTCAGTTTTTTGGACAAGAGATCCTGAGAAGTAATCATATCTGTGATGATATCTGTGAGATCTGATTTACCGAGCCAACGCTTGTACATATTTCCTGTCGAATCAATTTGAACAAAAGTCGACTGACTTAATACGGAGTATTTTTTCTTGAGTTCAGTTGCAGTGTCATAATCTACCTTAAGGATAACAACATCTTTTGGAAGAGTAGATTTGAGGATTTGTTTTTCAAAATTCTGACAAGTTGGACACCATGATGCATGAAAGAATAAAAGGATCCGTGAGCCAGTCAATGTTGAAAGAATAGCATCTTCATAGTCTCTATATTGCTGGTTTGATGATGATACAAGCGTAGCCCCTGTCTCTGCATTTTCATGAATAAATCCGGCTCGTCCACTTCCCTCTTTGTAGAGATTATATCGAAATGCTGACTTTTTATAGTAATCTTGATGATACTCTTCAGCTGGAAAAAATGTCGTAAATGGTACTGTTTTTACAGCAATTGGTGTATCATATTTTTTCTTGGATTCGAGAACTTTTCGAGCATTTTCGATGACATCTTTTTCTACATCATCTTGATGATATATTGCTGTAGTATAGCGAAATCCACGATCAGCAAATTGACCATCCACCTGAGTTGGATCTATCTGTGTATAGTAGAGATCTACGAGTGTTAGATAGCTGATCCTCGCTGGATCATAAGTCACCTCTACTGCCTCTCGGTGAGCTGTTTTGCCAGATGATACCTTATCATATGTAGCATCTGCGAGAGTACCCTCAGCATATCATGAGATAGCACTGATAACTCATTCTTGTGCTTCAAAAATTCCCTCCATACACCAAAAACATCCACCTGCGAAATAGGCTTTTTTGAGATTTTTTGTATCTGATACTGGAAGAATAGGAGTATTATTCATATGGAGAAAATTAGGAGATAATGTATTGATAACGCTTGTTTCTATACTTGGAACATCGTATCGATTGAGGATATTTGTCTCGATTTTTTTATCGATTCCTGTGATGATCATGAGTCATACTATCGCAAATATTATCCCAAGTACTTTCCGAAAAATTCATCTTTCATCTGCATAGATCTTGAGTTTTTGGATCAACTTGGATCCAAATTTACTGATGAGCAATAATACCAATGAGAGCCCAAGTGCATAGATAAAGATATATACAATTCCTGAGAAAAATGATACTGGAAATACTGTAGCAAGAAGAAGTGTATAGGTCGGTGAGCAAGTCGAGAAAACTGGACCCAAAACAGCACCAGTTACTATAGCCCGGAGTGTTGATGATTCGATATTTTGAGCCTTATCAAGATTCGTATTTGCTCTTGAGCCGAATACCCGAGAACTGATACTCGTCCATGCATGAGGAAATATATATACAAACCCAAGTCACAAGAGTATTATTCAGGATAGGTATTTCCAGAATTCTGATGGCACATCTATGAGAAGTGTTGAAGCTTTTAAGAGAACGGTAAAAAATACAATCGAAAAAGCTAGAGAACCTGTTATGATATATGGATACCATTTTCATTTTTCACCAATTGATCCAGCGAGAATAACTGGTAAAACTGGAAGTACACACGGTGCCAAGATCGTGAGCATCCCTGCGATAAATGAGACGAATGCGAGTGAGAACATAGATAAAAATTATTTCATATAAATAGAAAGTATCGATAGTATTCACTGAACAAACGGATCACTTGTATCAAGTGAATATTCCACTTCTCGCCAGGTACGATTTTTTTTTGAGGAGTCATGCACTATGCATCTTGCTGAGATACTGGGATACCTGTGAGGCGGAACAGTTGGTCAATCGAGCAATCTCCCCTGATGGCAGACTCTC
>JAIESH010000006.1 GCA_019746175.1 Candidatus Altimarinota bacterium | reverse complement strand
TCTTAGCATCATCACCGAGTTGCATGATGTAGAGATGAATCTTATCTTTGTTCTTGAGTTGTACTCCTTGTTCAATCATTGCTTCGATGAGACGTTCCGCACCGAATGCAAAACCAACCGCAGGAACTTCAGTTTTATAACCAATACTTTTGGCGAGACCATCATATCGACCACCACCACCGAATGCATCTTGTGTACGACCAGAACCGTCTACGAATTCCCAAACTGTATGCGAATAATAATCAAGTCCACGAACTAAGGTATGATCTTCCTCATATTTTACACCAAGAATATCGAGATATTCCTTTACTTTATTATAGAATTCGAGGGAATCTTTTTTAAGAAAATCAGTCATTTTTGGTGCTACCTTGAGAAGTTCTTTGACGTCAGGATTCTTTGAATCAAGGAGTCTGAGTGGATTTTTTTCAAGACGAGCGAGGTCAATTTCATCGAGAAGATGTTTTTTATTTTCAAAAAATGAAGCGAGTTCAATTAGATATTTTTCTCGTTCTTTACCAACACCAAGGGAATTGAGTTTGATAGTATATGTTCCACCAAGTCCAAGTCCATCAAGAATTTGAGCCATGATGTAGATGGATTTTGCATCGAGAATTGGATCTACTTCTCCGATAATTTCAGCACCAATTTGGTGAAACTGGCGATATCTTCCTTTTTGAGGACGATCATATCTGAAATGAGGTTCTACATAGTAGAGATATACTGGCTGAGGCTCTTCGAGCATGTTTTCAAGATATGCTCGCATAACACCGGGTGTACTCTCAGGTTTCATAACTACTTCACGACCTCACTTATCAGTGAAATCAAACATTTCCTTCGTAACAATATCTGATCCGTCACCTGTTGAGTGAGTGATAAGAGTCTTGAGCTCAAGAATTGGTGTAGTAATACGTGTGAATCCATTCGTTCGGAATTCGTGACGAGCTACTTTTTTGAGAAATGTAAAATAACGTTGATATTCGCCGAATATATCCTGCATTCATCGTACTCGTGGAGGAATTTCCATAATTGTATGTGGTTATAAAATAGTATCTAATTGAAAAACTCGTGAAACTCCCGAACTGACGAGCAGTTCGGGAGTTAAGTTACTGTAGGGAAGTAGTATATGAAAAAACGAAAGAAAGGCAATATTGTTTTTTGTCTTTTACGGTAAAATTTCAGTATTTCTTTTTTGGGTTATTTCCACGATCTCACTGGTACTATTTATACTTTCGGAAATATCAATGGAAATAGATTTGTCCAGTCTTGAAATAGTTCAAAATTCTTTGAATTGTTTGTATATATGAATTTCTCACAGCAGTCATCATTTCTCATTTTTTCCAGTTACATCAATCACAATTTGTATATCTCCTCTTGTTGTTTCAAGTAATCATGATGCAATACTTTCTAATTTGTCATAGTCAGTGACTGATCATATGTGATTTGTTGAACTTTGTGTAAACGTTATCAAGCTATGAGGAATATTATCATAGATATATAATTGTGTTGTATCAACATTTGTCATTCGAATATGATTCGGAATAACTCATGCTTCTAAAAATGAGTTTGGAAAATTTGACATAGTTTATTTTTACTAAATTACTTTATATTTTAGTATTTTTTCATTTTTGTCAAAACTTGTTTTAATTTTTGAATTAAATTCATAAAAAGTATCTCATATCAAAAAAAACCGACCCTAAAGAATCACTTTTATTGCGATTTTTTTATAGTAAGTCGATTTTTTGATATGTAATTATTTTTTTTGGGAGAATAGCGGTGAGTATACTAAATTAGTCAAATACAAATAGTTTATTTTTTACCTCGTATTGAAATTAGTAGCAGTATGGAAAATAATAATGTTCATAGGGTTCATCCAATTCTCTCAACAAGACTACTTGCAAATAGATTACCAATAGTATTTAAGGCAAATATAACAAAAAATACCCAAAGTATACCATTCATTATTTTTGGAGAGATACTATTCTTGATATAGTTTATTTTGAGTGAGAGTATGATTATAAGTAGTACATTTATTCCAATAGAAACACTCTCAAATATATACATGTCTTCTAAGGTTTTCAATTTTCCAGCCCATACAATACTATATGGAACCATCTGAATTACTACAGAAATATGAAATAGGATTATTAATATAAGTAACCCTATCATAATATTGACGGCATATTTTTGTGTCATATGTAAAATTGTTATTGTAAAAATAAGATATAATTAGTCATGTTACTGTTATATTGCTGCTACTTTTTATATTTAAGTCCTGATGGTATGAATAACACAAAAATTATAGAATTGTGGATTATTTCATACTTCACAGATTATAGAGAATAAAACATCATAATGATACTTAGTAATGTATTTTGTCAAAACTTGTTTTTAGTTTTTTTTTCGCTATACTCAGCACAATCATTTATCATACAGAAAAATAATACAATATGGACTACAAAAACCTATCACTCATAGAGCTTTCAGAACTTATAAAAAATAAAAAAACGACTCAGTCAGATATTTATTCTTATTTCTTAAAAAGAACAGAGGAATATAATTCAAC
>JAIESH010000013.1 GCA_019746175.1 Candidatus Altimarinota bacterium | reverse complement strand
TTTCATCGTATTCATTCGATGTGTTACGAATAAGATAATTTTATCTTTCCGATTTTTTAGCAAAGCATTCATGACTCTCATTTCATTTTCTGCATCGAGCTGATTTGTGCCTTCATCGAGGATGAGGATCGGACGATCCTGGAGGATGACTCTTATGAGGACAAGGATTTGTTTTTGTCCACCTGAAAGATCCATGTCCCACTTGAGTCTCGTATTGAGTCACTCGCGTTCTTTTTTGATTTTTTCTTTCATTCCAAACATCTCAAGATATTCATAGAGTTCTTCATCACTGATTTTCCTGTCTACCCCGAGCATGAGATTATCACGGATAGTAAATCGTCAATGCATAATATATGGTTCCTGGCTCACATATGATACGATTGAATGAATTTGATCTCGTTTTATAGTATTGAGTTCTTGATTATTGATTCTGAGTGAACCTGAGTATTCTGAGAAAAAACCAAGCAATAAAGAGGTTAGTGTACTTTTCCCTGCTCCATTTTTTCAAACTATACCATAGAGCTTTCATTTTTCGAAAGACATATTTATTCCATGAAGAATCTCAGGATTTTCTATTTTTGCTTCTTTTTTTGCCTCTTCATACATATGAAGTTCATCAAGCGTGTAGTCATCTTTTTGTTTTCAGAGAATACGCTTAAGTGTAGCAATCTTGATGTCTAGAAAATTTATTTCAGCTTGAGCAGGTTTTGGGTATGAAAATTGTATATTTGAAAAATGTACTCACTCTATTGTACTTGAGATTTTTTCTAGGCGTAATTGTTTTTTTTCATCGATAAAATCTAGAAAGAACTGGAGTATGGAAATATGTTCGATAAATTCATACCGATCAGTAAATACTCGAAAAAATCGATCTGTAATATTACTCATTCGGCCCATATAGATCGTTGCCATAGTCATGAGTCCTATAGATCCTGAATAAGAAAATATAAGATACCCAACGAGTAGTTTAACTCCTATGGTTGCGAGTCCATTGGAAAACTGTTCAGCAATACGAGTAATAAATTCGATCTTCTCTCTTTTTTTTACTGCATGAATCTGTTGATTCTTGAGAGCAAAAAATCTATCAAATAACATATTGGTTGCTCCATTGCTGGCTATATGATGATAAGAGTCTTCGATCGTATACTGGATGGTATTTATTTCCCAATTGAGTTCATACTGATTTGATAGTTCATGCTTTCGTCGATAGTATTCTGAAAATCGATTGATCAGATAATTGATTGTACTGGCAATCAGAATAATGCCAAAGATACGCCAATCAAAGATCGATACCACGAAACCAATTGCTACAAATTCAAAAATAGAACCTATATAATCCCGAACAAATCGCTCTATATTCTCTGGAATACTATTGATTACTCCTGTAACCGAGCTGATCATTCGCCGAAATCGATTCATCATCGTATATCCAGGATCAATCGTATAAAGTTGGGAAAATATATTTTTCTTGAGTGAAAAATCAAGAAGCTCTTTTTGTACTCGGGTCTTGAGTGAAAAGAAAAAATTTATCACATCTTCTAGGATATGTACGAGAAAACTCGCCAATAAGATCACTAAAAATAGATTAATCGGAGAAGTAAAATCTATTCCATAAAATATATTAGTCTTTTTTTCAAGTTGATCTATTTCTAATTTTGCAAGATAAGGAAGCACTACTCCGATGCCACTAGTTACAATCAAAGAGAGAAATATCCAAGTAAAATATCCCATATGATTCTTCAGGATTGATTCCCAGATAAAGATGAATGATTTCTTATGTAATTGAAAAAAAGTACGCATTTTATGTCATTATTATGAATATTTATTCTCTGATAACTTTATTAGTGAAACTCTCTAATGCCTAGATTAGCAAAATTGTATAAAAAACCAATAGAAAAACAAGGAATAAGGTTTTTCTCCGTTATACTCCGAAAAACGCCTTGTGATACAATATGCCATTCAAGGTATATTGTTCCCGACTCATTCTTCGTCGGTGTCACTACGGTTTCGAATCCCGTCGATCTAATATTTATATTTTTAAAAACTCCCTTTCTGACGAAAGAGAGTTTTAAAAAATATATGGTTGGACACCTTGGTATTCCACCAAACCTTGGCGAGACCCAGAGTGACTTACTAGAAATATGGATTCTAGCATCTAGGTCATCTCGGAACTGGACTCAAAATGAGACAAATGGGACACCTAGTTGCGATAACATATTCAAATATTTTATTTGTCAAATCGAGTTTTGGTAGAGTTTTTATTGAGGATACGAGTTTAACGAATATATTTTTATTCAAAACTATTATTGGGTTCTCAATATCCATATTACTAATGTCTTATTAAGATAATTATATAAGATATTAGTCAGAAAAAACATTGCAAATTATTGTAATTTACATAAACTCATAATTGTTTATAAATAATCAAAAATTTATGCTCTATAGTGCAAAAAATGATCAGGCTCGTTCAATTCAATATCTTTGAAATAAAATATTCTCTCCTATTGGCAATATCAAAGGTTTTTCTCCGACTGACCAGTATCTAGCTCATCGTTTTGGAC
>JAIESH010000067.1 GCA_019746175.1 Candidatus Altimarinota bacterium | reverse complement strand
CAATCGACAGGACTTGAACCTGTGACCTCCTCCTTCGCAGGGAGGCGTTCTAATCCAACTGAACTACGACTGCATTTGTGGATGCGAGAATTGTATGTATTTTTACAAAAATGCAAGTCGAAAATATTTTTTAGCTTCGTGGCATTCCATAGAAATCGAATCCCTTGAGATCAGTCATTGATTTTGTTAAGAAATTTTTCTTTTTTCCTTTTTTAAAAAATCCGCGCTCATCAATAATTCCCAGTTCTATAAGTTGATCAACATTTTTTGTAGGAAGTTTTTTCTTTGGAAAAGCTTCCTTGTTTTGATAATAACGAGTTCGTTTTTTATAAGACATATTGAACCGAGACTGTTTGTTCTCATTACCCGTATACGAAATAGCCGCCTTCTTTTTCCCTTTCGAGAGTTTTCGAGCTGCTGCTTGTTTTTTTACGATACTAGATTTGAGTCCGTGACTATTAGCCATTTTGATTTTTGAAAATATGGAGCGGGGAACCGGGTTTGAACCGGTACACCCAAGGGTTGAAGCCTTAGTACACTCGCTCTTTTATGTTACCCCCGCTTGTGTTGATGCGGGGAGCATTGTATGAAAACACTTACAAAAGTCAATACGCACCTTGCTTTTTGGACCAAAATCGCTATATTATCACGCATATGGAACAGATAAAAATCATCGATGAAATACTACTTTCACTTGCCAAAAACCCAGATATTTCTTCAAAAGAATGATTTCATAAAATAAAAAATGTAGTTCTTGCGAAATATCGCATTTCAGAATGACCATCACATATCATGATGATCAAACGATATGAAGAGCTACTTGAACTTGGGACAATTGTTGACGAACTTCGTATGCGAAAAGTTTTGAGAAAAAGAGCGGTACGATCCCTTTCGGGTGTTTCAGTGATCTCGCTTCTTACCAAATTCTGGGGATGTCCTGGAAAATGCGTGTATTGTCCAACGTATGAGTGATTACCAAAGAGTTATATCTCTGATGAACCAGCAGTTCAACGGGCTGAGATGAATGAATTCGATCCATTTCGTCAGATACAAAATCGTCTTCAATCACTTCGTATGACTGGTAATGCAATTTCTAAGTGTGATGTGCGTATTATTGGATGAACTTGGAGTGTATATCCAGTTGCTTATCAAGAGGAATTTATTAAGCAAATTTATGATGCTCATACAGCCTTTGGTTATAATCCTGATCTTGTAAAAGTTACTGATGAGGGGAGTCCATTTATCTCAGCATCGGTTGGTGCTCATAAAGATTGGATTCCATCCAAAGACATTGAAGAGGCTAAAAAACGAAATGAAACAGCCCAGAGTCGAGTTATTGGTATGGCAATAGAAACTCGTCCTGATTGGATTACTCCAGAAGAGATTGTGAGACTCCGAAGTTACGGAGTAACTCGTGTAGAAATTGGTTATCAAACTACTCATGATCACATCAATGAAATTAATAAAAGATGACATGGAAATCTGGAGTCCATAAGCGCTACTCAGATGCTTAAGGATGCAGGATTCAAGGTAGTTGCACATATGATGCCATGACTGGTTGGAGCAACGCCAGATTTGGATCGTTCTTCTATGCAAGAGATATTTGAAAATCCGACGTATCGTCCTGATGAACTCAAGATATATCCAATGGTAGTAACTCCAAATTCTGAACTTACAGAAATGTGGGAAAGGGGTGAATTTGTTCCATACGAAGATAATGTGTTGATTCCGCTTATGGCTGAACTTCAGGGTATGATTCCTGAATATGTGAGACTGAATCGTATGTATCGTGATATTCCAGCTCATGAGATTTTAGCAGGATCCAAACTCGCCAATTTGAGACAAGTTACGGAGATTGCTATGCGCGCGAGAGGAATTATTCGTCATGATATATCGGCACGTGAGATTCGTGCTCGTTCTAATAACCCGAAGGATGCTATTTTGGATGTAGTATTTTATGAAGCAAGTGGATGACATGAATATTTTATTCAGATGATTGATCCGGCTGATCGAACTCTTTTTGGAATCTGCAGACTTCGAGTTCCTTCTCAAATTTTTAGTGGAGAAACACACTTTATTCCAGTACTTGAAAAAGCAGCCCTAATTCGTGAAATTCATGTATTTGGTGATCAGATTCCTGTATGAGTAAAAATGACTGATTCTGATATGAATTCTTTCGGCGAGACATTTCCAGGACAACATATGGGGTTTTGAAAGCGAATGCTAGCGAAATGTGAGGAAATAATTTCACAAAAATATAGTACTGTAGAAAAAATCGCTATTATCTCATGAGTTGGGGCTCGTGAGTATTACGTAAAACGAGGCTATAGTCAGATCAGTGAGTATATGGTGAAGAATATTGATATAGTATAAATTTGTATCATAATTAATCATTAATAAGAGTAAATAAGGCCTATAAATAAAATTATACATATACAGATATAATTGTCTCTACTGAATCTCTTGATTAAAGCAATAGTATATATAAAATCATCTTACTTTATTTCTTTTTCATTCCTCACTATGAAACTCACTCCTCGTGGTTTTACCC
>JAIESH010000143.1 GCA_019746175.1 Candidatus Altimarinota bacterium | reverse complement strand
TCATTGTATTATGTAGTTAAGATATTGCAGATTATATCTAAATTCGGATACTTGCAATACGTATACAGATTCATTTGATCATTCTGTCCTATTGGGTCACGAGAGATGAATCTACCGAGAAGTTCTGGGAATGAGTATCTTACTCTATGGTAATAATATCCTGTTTCTCTGTCATGTTCACGTCAAGTGAAGAGTCTGAGATTGGAGTATTTTTTACCAGTGTAGTTTCTGAAGTCTACCATAGTAGTACCTGTTCAATTTCACTGGATAACTCTTGGATAACAGAATGAGTCATACGAGTATCTCATGAGAATTGAACCTGTGGAACTAGAGAGAGCTATTACAGAGCCAAGTTGATTGAGATGATAATAGTATCTATTCGTTGTCTTGGTGAGTCATGTAGCGGTGAGTTGTTCTTCTGCGTCATAGGCAATCAATTGATCGGTTCAGAGTCAGTTGATGTAGTTCTTACTCAGAGTAAGAGGTGTTAAGTCCCATTTAGTAAAAACTATTTACTGTCTGATATATTAGAAAAAGTTGCTGGCAAACATGCTCCACAAGAATTTAATAATGTATTCAGCATAGATCAAATAAAAACTGATAAAGTAATAATTAAAATCTGAATGATTGTAGATTTGATAATGAAAATTAAACCAGTGTTTCCATATATAATTTTACTTCTTATAAAAAGCAAAACAATAACAAGTGCACTTAGAATAGTTGCTCAGAAATAATAGTTATGTACTCAAATTCCGAACAAAATATTGATTGGATGAGATAGAAAAATTACCACTAATAATATAGATAGTAATAGATCAATTAAATATTGATATTTTTTTTGAAAAATATTTTTTTTGAAAAAATAAAAACATCCTTTTATTAACAAAACAGTAATTATCGAGTATATATATAACATAAAATTATGGGTTAAATGTATTAAATTTTCAGCCACCGCCTATTGTTGGAAGTGCACTCCAACCTAAATCTGCTTTAAAGGATTCCCATACTGTATATACATCACCTCAAACAATCTCTTTTCAATCTACTCATATTTTTGCACTAACTAGAGAAATTGGTGCTTCGACAGATTCGTTTATTTGAGTAGCCAATTTTTGAGCTATGCTATTAGATCCAAGTCATGCATTACAGCCAACTATTTTGATAGTACGATTTGGTATACATACATTAATATTTATTTGTGAAATATTATCCGAAGAAAGAATTCCATCTTTATCATTTATCGAAAATCATAAAGCATTAGAATTTGCATGTACAGCAACTACTATTTTTTTAAACTGAGGCATTTTTAATCACTGCTCAAGTTGATGAATATTTGATACTTTTCAATAAAGTATGTTTGATTTTTTATATCATTCGTTCATTAGTAGTTGGGTTTCAACATCTACTAAGGCGTTTATCAGTCAATTTCTAGAAAAATATTCACTAGGAATATCATCTCAAAATAGAATTAATGCTTTTGCTAGTCAAAATCTATCCACATACTTCAACGGAGAATTTGCTACATACGTATACAAATTGATTTGATCATTCTGTCAAATAGGATCTCTTGAGATGAATCTGCCAGTATCTGAGTTGTAGTATCTGGCTCTATTGTAGTAGAGAGAGGTATTTCTTTAGTCCTTTATGGTACAATGCCAGTAAATTTACTAACTGTGAGCTTATTTCAGGTAGTATCAACTAGGTCTAAATAAATATATTTCTGTGATTTAAGATTATAAATATAGATTTTTTGGTCATGTGGTCATTTCGGAAAAAAATCCAAAAATAACAGGTAATATTCTCAATTATTTGTCCAATGAAATTCAGAATCATTATATCACCAAGAATTCATAAAAATTCTTTTTCAATTATTTAAAAATAGTCAACCATTCTTTGCTAAATATTTTCCATCTCATGAATTTTTTCAATTATTCTTTGGGTTTATAGCTCATGAATACGTATTATTCATATCTAAGATAATTTTATTTTTTTCAAAAAAATATGATTTATATTGCATTAAATCAATCAAATAATTTCATTTGTATCATTCGAACTCAACAATGAATTTTTCTGATATTTGAAAATTACTTAATGTTTGAGAATATACCCAAATATGATATCCAGATATAAGTATAGGGATAATAATAAAAATCCAAGCAAGTATTTTTGTTCATGTAAATTTTTTCATAGGTTTTTAGTTATTGAGAAATAGAATTTAAGTGATTAAGTTGATTTCGAACTAAGTTATATACATGATCAGGTGTATTTATCACAAGAGAATCTTCAGTCATAAATCATGCTCTATTTAGAGCCCTACGAACCTCATCAGAACAATTATTAAAAATAAAACTATAAGTGGAATTATTATCTACGAAACTTTCCTTATAATAATCATATAGTGCATCATTATCTAAGTACTTATCATCAATTTTTAGATAATTTCAATTAAAATTTTCTTTCATTAAGGAATTTCGAAGATCTTTAGTTTTATCATTATTTTGACCCATAGAAAAGGCATCCAAAGCATTTCATGTTGGTC
>JAIESH010000014.1 GCA_019746175.1 Candidatus Altimarinota bacterium | reverse complement strand
TATGAGCAAAAGATTTTGGTCATTCAGAAATAAGAGTATGAGCAATGGTATAGTTTTCAGTTTCTTTTTTTGCCGTGACTATACCAGAGAGTATGGCTATATTTCGAATAGATTGTGAAATATATCCATAGATAAGTCCAATGATGCGTATCCAAAAGTTTCCTGACATATCACTTGAAAAAAACAAAAATATATATATCCTGCAATCTATGTCTGATTATATTACAAATTCAAAAAATCGAAAATTAAAAACAAAAATTAGTTTGTTTTTATCTCGAGTTAATATCTGAGCTGGCAAATTGCCAATTTCTGGACGGGTTATCATTCTGATGGAATGCATACTATTTTCATCACTTTTTTTCCCTTGGATTACCCTCAAGTACCTTGATGGGACGATACAAGAACACTTTGCATTTTCGCAATTCAGCCTGTATATAGGCTATGGTATTATTTTTAGTATTTTTACAATACCATTTTTCTTGCTTTCACACACAAAAAAAGAGAAAATAAGAGCAATGGTACCTTTTAGACTATCAGATACTCAGGCAATTGTATTTATTGTGAGCATCCTTATATCGTCTATGATTACTCTTGTTATTGCGAGTAATCTTTATGGAGAACAGATTGCAGCACTAGGATCGAATCTTGCAATTGGATTCAAGATAGCTTTTTCATCTATTATTTGTATTTTGATATCTGCATATTACCTATCAAAAACTACAAAAACTATAAATACTGAGCTCTGTTATATTGATCATCAAACTGATAATGAGATCGATAAATATCAAGGAATTTTAAAGGGAGATGATGAGAGGAATGCTAAAAATATGAGTCTTCCGATTTAAACTTGACTTTATATGAAAAAGCATATGATTTAACTAATAAATATGTACTAGCTAGAAGCTATATGTTATATCTTAATATATTATCGTTATGTCTACAGTAGCAACTGAAATCCAAAATACCTTCGAAACTATACTATCATCTCTTGTTGAAAAAGAAAGATCAGTAATCATTCGTCGTATTGGACTCAAGTGAGAAAAGGAAACTCTCCAAGAGATCGGTGATACTTATGGAATTACTCGTGAGAGAGTTCGTCAAATCGAAGATGTAGGAATCAAAAAAATTGGTCGGATCATGAGAACAAGTCCCCTCATGCAAATCCAAGAATCTGGAGAAAAAATCCTCCAAATGCATGGTGGAATCATGACTCGAGATCGCCTTATATCTGCTATCATTGCAGATATCGGGATCGAAGGATCTCTCAACTATAACATTATCGATGTACTCCTCCAGGCTGACTATAACCTCCAAAGGTCTAAGCCTCAACTTGGAACTAATACATACTTCCATTTTGCAGAAATCACCAAAAAAATGGTAGAAGGAGTACACAAAGAGGCTCTCAAGGTTCTCAAGAAAAAATGAGACATCCTTGAAACAACAGCACTTTATGAAGCAGTTCATGTTGGATTACTTGCACAATTTGGTGCTATACCAAATATCGTAATTGACTCTATCATGGATATATTCCTTGATATCGTGAAAGGAGAGGAAAAATATATTGGTCTCGAAAAATGGAAAATCCTCAATCCAGCAACACTCAAAGATAAAGCCATCTATGTTCTCAAAAAACATAAAGAACCTCTTCACTTTCTCGATATTGCGAGTGCAATCACTGAGAAGTTCGGTGAGCCAGTAAAGATCTCAACAATCCATAATGAGCTCATCCGTAATGGAGAATTTATCCTTATCGGTCGAGGAATCTATGTCCTCAAAGAATGGGGATATAAAGATGGAACAGTTCTCGATGTTATTCTCGAAATCTTCAAGAAATCAAATACTCCACTCTCAACAGAAGAGATCACAGCAAGAGTACTCAAAGTACGTCAAGTAAAGATCACTACAATCTACATGAATCTTCAAAATAAAAAATATATTGAACGAGTAGGACGAAATCTCTACCAAGCTGTATAATTTTCTATTAAAAAATCCAAGTTTTACTTGGATTTTTTATTGATTGATTCTGATTGTGAGATTAACATAAATACTAATAAAAGAAGTATAACGATATGAGTAATAACAAATACATTGAGTATGAGGAATACCAGTGTTATTATCAATGCGATTCATACTGGTGTGTAGAGTTTTTCGCTATTTTTATAGAGGAAATAACCAAATAGCCATAGGGGAAACATGCCGTATTGAAATAGAATATCTATAAAAATACTATGTGATGAATCAATGAACATATTCTGTGGAAAATATGAATTGATAATATCTGAACGATGTTGTGCAAAATAAGAAAGCAATGAATCTGGTCAAAATCAAAATAATAATGAAATCGGAGAATGCAACATTGCAGACAATGATTCACTCATCAGTACAAACCGACTACTCAGTGAGAGGAATTTATTAGGATCAACAGTATACATAGCACCGACGATGAGTAGCACTAGGATACTCATAAAGATAGTAAATCGATAAAAAATCGTATATTTGCGAAATAAATGTCATATCAAATACCAAATCATC
>JAIESH010000060.1 GCA_019746175.1 Candidatus Altimarinota bacterium | reverse complement strand
GAGTGGGAGCAGTATATCATTCTTCATCAATGGCTCGTAAAATCGGCTCAATAATCGGTAAATCCTTAAATAACATGTATATAACTTTAATAAATATCAACCTTCTAGTCTTCTAAAATAATCGCATTTCTGCTTTTTTTTCAATTTTGATAACTCATCGTTTTACGAGTTCAAAAAACGATCTTGCAGTAGCCTCTACATCCACGAGGGCATTATGAGCACCGTCAAAATATTCATCAAATAAGAGACGATGAAGTTCTGAGAGTTTTGGTGCCTTCCAGGCAAAGCCTCGACCTGGGAGCTTACAATAATCCGTAGATGAACGCATCGTACAGATCGATTGTGTTGGAGTATAGTCTCCAGCTCGACCCAAGCGAGACAGTTCATACCCAAGGATTTCCTCATCGTATGCAACATTATGTCCAACAACCACGTCTGATCCATTGAGGACCTTCATGATAACATCTATACTCTCTTCGATATACGGTTTATCGACTACATCTTTGTCATATATTCCATTTACCTGTGATGCACCAAAAGGAATAGAAACACGGGGACGAATCAATATGTCATGTCTTTCTATCTCTGTGACTACATTATCCTCATGGAGTTCCCAGACGATGGCAGCAAATTGGATAATATAGGGTTGTTGTTCGAGTTTTCACTCTCTTACAGAGAAACCAGTAGTTTCCGTATCCCATACACAAATACGCATAAGTAAAAAATTGAAAGTAAAATAAATTTTATCTTTGAAAGCGGAATATGGAACTTCCTGAAAGATAATTCAAGCAGGGCAATAAAGGTAGAATAAAAAAATATCGTAGGAAGCAAAGAGTTCGAGGAAGAATTATTTTTTCGAAGTGAGTTTACAGTCAGTAAATAATCAAGAAAAAATAATTCTGACAATGAAATCTGTAGTTTCCTACGATATTTTTAATGGAATTTTTTGTAATCAAAGCTCTTCATATCCGTATCAATTCGTCTGATGATATCGAGAATAACACCAACTACGATGATAAGTCCAGCACCTGAAATAAGGAAATCGATCTGAGAAGAAGTAGGGAAAATATTGAAGTATGCATTTACCTTTGTCATGATATATGGAAATATCGCAATGAGTGCAAGAAATCCACCACCCCAAAGATTCAATCGATCAGATACTTTTTGGAGATAAGTAGCTGTTTCTTTTCCTGGACGAACTCCAGGAATATATCCTCCTCTTTTTTGGATATTTTCGGCTACATCTGTCGTATTGAATGTGATTGATACATAGAAGAATGCAAAACCAAGAACCAAGAAGAAGTAGAGTGCTATATAAATCCATCCTGGATTTTGCATAGAGAGATTTGTCATAAGCCAAGTACCAACCTCAGCAGCTGTACCTGTACCTCTCTTTGAGAGAATCTGACCAATAAGAGATGGAAAAGTAATGATCGCAATAGCGAAGATGATAGGTACCATTCCGGCTTGATTGATACGAATTGGAAAATATGATCTTTCATCTCGACCAGTACGAGTATAGATAAGAGGAACTTTTCGGTATCCTTCTGTAAATCTCACTATGATATAGATCACAAGAACCGTAAGAATAGACATGAACGCAAGGAGTCCATAGTTATCCGTCGTGATATAATTAAGGATATGTTGTGGAACGGCCGCGAGTACACCAGCAAAGATAATGATAGAAGTTCCGTTACCAATACCTCTCTCAGTAATAAGGTCACCGAGCCAGAGAAGGATCATGGTACCAGCAGTGATAAATGCCATAGCAGGAAATACTACTCCCCAGAAATTGGTTGTATCGATAATTGGTGCTGCAGAACCCGTTCCTACGATCGTATTGAGAAGGAGGATCATGCCATAACTCTGAGCAAGAGCAAGAGGAACAGCGAGGTATCTTGTGTAATTATTGAGTTTCTTTTGTCCTTGTTCCCCTTCTTTTTTGAGAGCATCGAGAGAAGGAACAATAACAGCAAGAAGCTGGATAATGATAGTAGCATTGATATATGGAGCAAGACCCATGAGAATAATAGAAAATTGCTCTAGTCCACCACCCATGATAGATCCAAAAAATGCAAGTTGAGAATTGGCTCTAAGTTGTTCTGTAAAGGCAGAGAGGAGAGCCACATTGATACCAGGAACTGGAATTGCAGAAAGAAGCTTGTATACTGCGATCATGAGGATCGTAAAAATAATCTTCTGACGAATATGTTCAGTTGCCCAAACTTTTTGGAGATTAGCTATCATAGAGAAAAATGAGAAAAATAAGAATACACAAAGATAGCATCTTTGCGAAAAACAAGTGCATTCTAGTGGAAATAGTCCAAAATGCAAAGAAAAAATAGGAAATGTACATTGACGGATTGTGTTTATATTACTTTAAAATAAATATATAATCGTCAATATTAGTTTTACTTATGATTTGAGAAAAAATAGAATATCTGTTAGTATGAATGATATCCGTTAATTTAGATTTAATTTTACCCTTTATGGATCAGATACTTTTTTGGA
>JAIESH010000032.1 GCA_019746175.1 Candidatus Altimarinota bacterium | reverse complement strand
CACTAATATCATCATATATATCGATGAACATAGGACCTGTTACGAGTGCAAGATTTCCATTTTTGAGAACCTTATTGACATTGAGTTTCACAGATTCAGTAGTCGTCACATCAATACTTGGAGAAGTTGATCCAGATTGATTGAGCGATATGAGATAGTATTCTGGAGAGATATTGAGTTGAAATTCTGAAGAAGTCATTTTCATCTCTGAACCATTTGGAAGCTGAGATACATAGGTAGATCTGAGTGTCACTGTGGACTCTTTTCCGAGTGATGAAAATATGAAATTAGCTCATTTTTCTCAAACAGTAACTGTATCTGGAGCGATAGATACATATTCATTATATTTTGAATTCGGAACTACCTGACCCATTGAATTAATACGGACTATTTCCAATTTTCACACAGTATCCACTGGTGTTACTAGATGACGATCTCCTTTTCGGAGATTGATATCGATACTGATACTATCAGAAAGCTGGAGACTCGATCTCGAGATATGAGGAACGAGTTGTGCACCACTATAAAAAGCAATCAAAGCATTGGTATTAGCTGAAACCGCTTGAGAAGGTGTTGAGAGAGGTTGTGAAAATGGACTCTCCAGTCCGATTGTAATAGGACCACATGCCCCTGCTATAATACGAGGTGGAAATTGTGCCTTGATCCAACACATAATAGCTGATGGCCATTGAAGAAGCGGAACACCATCTGGTGGACCACACTCTGATGATGGATTATATGTCTTTTCTACTGGAGTTTCTTCAGATATATTTGCTCATTCTATTTCTCGGATTTTTGTAGCATACGATTCTTTTGCTGGTGAACTCGATAAACCAAGTGAGAAATCAGGACCAAAAGAAGATGGAAGTCCAAGGTATGCGATCTCATATTCATTCGATCGAGATGGGATTTCTGGTGCTGTCTCCATGAGAGGAGTTACACTTGTATCTTTATGAGAATATGACAGAAGTGAGGTAATAGCCTTTTTATACTTGAGTGAAATATCCCCATGCATCCAATTTTTTGAGAGAAGGATTTTTGTAATAGTTTCATCTGAAAGATTCTTATTGAGATCTACAGGTATACCTTGGGATTTACTAGCGATCCAAGAACGAGCCTCAGCAATTGTTTTTCCTTGAATTTCGAAAAAATTCGGATAATTGATACGAGTAACCGTATTATTTTGTGCAAGATATTCGACAAATCGAATCTGATCAACAGCAAGAGATGGAGTTGTTCCATTTGACTTGGCAGCAGCAATCTCCTGGTCAGTAGGAGATACATGTGACCATACTGATGGTATTGTATGGTAATATCTGTCTTCGTAGTGTGTTGTATCTACCGTGATCTCATCGATATAGTGTCCTCGTCTTTCTGAACAGGTATTGTTGGCTTGTTTTACTACCACACCATCTACAAATACTTTTCCTGCAAAACACGAACGAGTAGAATATTCTGAGATGCTCGCTTCTAGAGAAATAGGTCCTCCTCGAAGAGGAATTGGAAGTGGACCAGAGTGAACAGGATCAATACAAGTAAATCGAGGTGAAGTAGTCATACTTTTTCCTCATTTATTCCACTCATCTGGATATGCTACCGTACGAGATCGTGATCCCCATATGCTATCACTATAACTACGGAGATATGGTTGCAATATGGTATATTGATAGGGCGTATCGATACAATTTTTTATAGAGGGATTTGATAGTCTTGTGGTCTCTTTCATTCCCCCCATTGAAAATATAGGAGCTGTAAAGGCTGTAAAATTTGCAGTTGGAGAAGGACCAAATAAGAAGGCATCAGAGGGAGTATTTGCCTGAGAGAGTATACTATTTCCTCACCAGTATGATTGGGTTTTTATAGAATTCCCTGTTGCACCAAAACAACTATATGTTGTATTGCCGTGTATGGCAATGAGCTGTTCCGTATCTTTTTTTAGAGCATCTATATGTGCCTGTGATGTACTGATATCAAAAGCAGCATTTGCCTCAGTAAGTACTGATTTCCCAAAAGGCGTAACATCACCAGAATATCCTCGGGCAATAGTACATTGCGATGGATCTGATATCTCTGTAGATTGTTTCCCAAAAAAATAATTTTGATATATTCTTTGTCATCACTGGAGTCATGGCTCTTCACCATAATATCATCCATCATACGATACAAAATTCGAAGAACCATCAGGATTGATACTACCGGTATAGGTACCTCATAAAAATTCTCTAGTACCAGAATAATAAATAACACTCTTATCATAGATCGTGATTCTCTTTGCAAGACTATTTACAGAAGTATCTATAAGAGTTGCGATACTCTGATTGGCTGTCTTGAGTGTTGATCTTGCTATATCATCCATAAGAGCAATAGATACGGGCAAGAGATCCGCTCATACACTTGCACCACTATTGTACCTTCCAGCATTGTGAACAGCTAATAGTTCTTCACCGAGAGATTTTTCATTAAAAATTTCTTTAAAATTCTTGAGAAATCATTGAATAATGGTTT